>CAYHWE010000020.1:0-17948 GCA_964360445.1 uncultured Gammaproteobacteria bacterium
AAAGGCGTAATTCACGTACAATTCTATCAAGTCAAGTAAAAATAACTGTTTTCTGGGACATTATCGGTTCAAAGTTCAATCAATCGTTATCGCATAAAATAAAAATTACCCAACACAGGGCAATTTTTATTTTTATGTTATAATATAAATAATATGAAAGAACTCTATTCTCTTACAATTGAAGAGGTATTTAAAAAATTAAATTCCGGCGAACATGGCTTATCCGAATCGGAGGCGCAAAACCGATTAAGGCAGTTTGGCGCCAATAAACTTCCGGAGCCAAAAATTGACGGCTTATTTTTAATTTTTCTTCGCCAATTCAAGAGCCCGATCATCTATATCCTCTTTCTTGCCGCTATTGTCGTCTTTCTGATCGGCGAAGAAGTCGATAGTATCGTTATCGGTATCGTCCTTCTTTTTAATTCCGTAATCGGCACGGTCCAGGAGGGCCGGGCGCAGAATACCCTTCTTGCCTTGAAAAAATTAGTTGAAACGAATACTACCGTCTTGCGCGATGGCAAAGAACTAATTATTCCGCACGGCGAATTAGTCCCGGGCGATATCATTATCCTGCAGGAAGGCGAAAAGATTCCGGTGGACGCGCGCCTCGTTACTTGCCAATCTTTGCGCATTGACGAAGCGATCCTGACCGGCGAATCCGTTCCGAAAAACAAGATAATCGAGCCGATAAATAAATCAAAAATTTCCATTGCCGAACAGAAAAATATGGTCTTCCGCGGCACAAATATTTTGACAGGAAATGGAAAAGCAATTGTCGTCACAACCGGCACCCAAACTTTTATCGGCAAAATTTCGGAAAAAATAACCGCTATCGATTCCGAAATCCCCCTAAAGAAGAACATCCGCTACCTTTCCAATATTATTATCGTCGTAGTCGCTATCATCAGCGCCATACTCTTTGTCTTAGGCTTGATCCAAGGACAATCACTCCCTACCATGCTCTTTACCGTTGTTTCTCTCGCCGTTTCCATAATTCCCGAAGGCTTGCCGATTGTCATCACCCTTGTTTTAACGACAGGCGTTTGGCGTATGAGCAAGCGCAATGCCTTGGTCAAAAAACTGCAAGCGGTCGAGGCTTTGGGACAAGCGAAAATAATTGCGGTCGATAAGACTGGAACCCTGACCAAAAACGAATTGATTGTCCAAAAAATTTACACAGCCGGATCCTATTTTTCTATCTCCGGACAAGGCTACGAGCCGAAAGGAGAATTCAGGAGGAATGGCGAACTTATTGAACCGCTCAACCATCCGGAATTAATCATGGCCGGCAAAATCGCCCTTTTCGCCTCGGATGCCCGCGTCGCTTTCAATGAAGAAGAAAATATCTACAAGATTTCCGGGGATCCGACTGAAGCGGCGATGTTGACTTTTGGCGAAAAAATCGGTTTTGATAAAAATGACTTAGAAGAAGAACAGCCTCGCATCCTAGAAATCCCATTCGATTACAAGACAAAATATCATTTAGTAATAAACAAAAACGGAAAGAAGGATTTGATGTCGGTTGTCGGCGCGCCGGAAGTCGTTTTAAATTTTTGTAAAAAAATCTGGCACCCGGAAAAAACAATCGCCTTAACTAAAGAAAAAAGAGAGGAGCTGGATAAAATTTTTGCGGTCATGTCTAAAAAGGGCTACCGCGCAATCGCTTACGCTATCAAAGAAAAAGTAAAAATCGGCGTCAACGAGGTTGACTCCCTGCCTGCGCAGGCAGGCCTAATTTTTGTCGGCTTCTATTTCATGCGCGATATCATCCGCGAGGAAGTATTTGAGGCGATGCAAAAAACAAGAGAAGCCGGGATAAAAATCGTCATGATTACCGGCGACCACAGGATCACCGCTAAATCAATCGCGCGCGAAGTCGGAATTTTTCAGGATGGGGATAAAATCCTGACCGGAGATGAAATCGATAAATTAAGCGAAAAGCAGCTTATCCATAGACTCGGCAAAACAATTGTCTTTGCCCGTGTTACGCCTGAGCATAAATTAAAGATAATCGAGGGTTATAAAAAACGCGGTGAAATCATCGCGATGACCGGCGATGGTGTCAATGATGCCCTATCTTTAGTCGCAGCAGATTTGGGCGTTTCCATGGGCAAAATCGGCACCGAGGTCGCGAAAGAAGCGTCCGACATCATCCTTTTAGATGATAATTTCGGCAGCATTGTCGCCGCAGTCGAAGAGGGGCGCTCGATTTACAAAACCATAAAAAAAGTCCTGTTATACTTATTTTCAACCAGCGTGGGCGAAGTCTTAGTCATTGCCGGCGCCATAACCATTGACCTCCCCCTTCCAATCCTGGCAGTGCAAATTTTATGGCTCAACCTGATTACTGACGGATTTCTTGACGTATCATTGGCCATGGAACCGAAAGAGGGCGGACTTTTAAAGAACTACAAACAACCGGGAAAATATTTTATTGATAAACTGATGGTCAAACGCATGGTTCTTATGGGCATCCCGATGATGATCGGCACCCTTTACCTTTTTAATCAATATTATGAAACTGATTTGAAAAAAGGCTGGACGATTGCCCTGACCACCATGGCCGTCTTCCAATGGTTCAACGCGTGGAATTGCCGCCATGAAAATAAATCAATTTTTATCATGAACCCGCTTAAAAATAAATACCTGATCGCCGCTACTTTTGTGGTATTTGCCCTGCAGCTGATCGCCGTCTATACGCCCTTGATGCAAAAAATGCTCCACACCACCCCCTTGACTCTATCGGAATGGATCACAATCACAATCATCGCTTCCTCTATTTTGATTGTCGAGGAATCCAGGAAACTGCTCTCAAAAATAAAAACCCGCATCCCGCAATTGGCAACGAGCAAGGCGTAGCAATCTATCCTTCCCCTTTTGTTAAAGGGGTTTACATCCCTACCCTTTCGCCACCGCCAATCCCCAAACCTGGCCGGCGCCATTTTCTTTTAAGACGCGCGCCGCTTCATTCAAGGTCGCGCCCGTCGTAACCACATCATCTACCAATAAAATATTCCGGCCTCTTAAATTATCACCCCTCCAAGCGAAACAATTTTTTATATTTTCAAATCTTTTTGATTCGTTTAATTTCGCCTGCGGCTTATTATGCTTTATCCTGACCAGCTGTTCGGAATCGATCTTAAAATCTAAATAATTGGCTAATTTTAAAGCAATTTCTTCGGATTGATTAAAGCCTCGGAAACGTAGACGCTTAGGGTGAAGCGGGACAGGAATGATCAAAAGATCCTCGAAATTTTTAAATACTTTCAGATTGGAATTTATTATTCTTTCTTTATTTCTTAAGCCAGACAAGAAGATAAACAAAATTTTACTTAAAAAATAATCCAAATCTTTGATAAAATTATATTTAAACTTCTTTATAAGGCTATTCACCAGCTCATCGTCATAATCGCACGCAATCCAGATTCCGGCGAGATAATACTCTTCTTTGCAGCTGATACAAAATTTTCCAAAGTCATGATTTTTTTTGCAATGGAAGCAGCGCTGAAAATTATTGAGTTTTATGCCATGGAAACAATCAACGCAGACCCAATGCCCCTCCTCGCCGCACCCCAGACACTCGACAGGAAAAATCAAATCTAAAAAGAATGCCCATGCATTTTGGACATTCTTCTTTGAAAATAATTTACTATTGTTCATAAAGCAGGGTGATTCTAAAAAACAGTCCGCAAAATTTCCAATTTCTAATTTTTAATTTCTAAACAATTTTCAATGATTAGTTTTATAAATTGAAAATTAGAAATTGTTTGATAATTGAAAATTATTTTGTCTGCCAATGCGCGCCGCTTACTTTCCAGGCGCCTTTTTCTTTTACAAAACTGATGATTATATTCTGGGCAAACTTTGAAATATTGCCGGTTGAACCGGTTGATTCAGCTCTTTGCGTGCTGATCAATATTTTTGCTGTGCCGTCCTCAATATCCAAGTCCTGTATTTTAGCCGAAACCGCTTTGGTGTTGATGCCGTAATAAATAGTGTTGGAAATATTTTTTGAGATTTCATCCTGTATATACTGGTCCGCCCACTCGCCCATTGAGGAGCTCATAAAAATTTTCAGATCTTTTATATGCTGATAACCCGCCTGGTTTGAGAAACTGCCGAACCTTTCTGCAAATGACAATGCCAATCTTTTCAGATCATCTTCCGCATTCGAGCTTGTTGTTTTTACGGACTGGACCGCGCTCTTCTGCTCTTCTTTTTTTACAACCGGCTCTTTTTGCGTCAGAGTATTGATATTCTTATTTCCCGGAACCGTAACCTCGGGAGCCGAAAAATCATGGAAAAAAATAAAATAAACGATCACGCCTAAAAGCGATAATCCCAAAAGGATAAAGATGACGCTTAAAAAATTTTTATTCATAATATCGCAATATTATTGTCTATTTTACTACACGCTAAACACTGCTCTCTACCCTCTAAATATTCATCTCATCAACCGGCTCTGCTTTGCCTCCGACTTTCATCTTGGCCGCAAATTCTTTTTTAGCTTCCTCGATTTCGAGCAGCTGCTTCGGATCAGAGGTGATCAGCTGGTCTTCAGTATAGGAGGCGACGACTTTTATCGCCGCGTGCTTATTGCCGGCGAAAAATATTCCCTCGCCGACTCCGCATTCCAAAAGCAGGTATTTTTCTCCTTCCGTAAGCATAAATGTTTTCTGGATAAGGTCGATAGAGGCTGGGGATTGTTTTAACAATAACTGTAAAGATGAGTTTGTCACGATTGCCTGCCCGTAAGGAGAAGTCAAGAAGTCATTGACGTCCTGAGTAATCGTCGTCACTCCTAAATAATACTTCCTGCATCTCTTAACTAAAGCGAAAATGAATTTGGCGCTGTCTTCATGCTGCATCAGCCACCAGGCTTCATCAATAACAAGGATCCTTTTCCTCATCTCGCTGCGGACAACATTCCAGATATAATTAACGATCGTATAAATCGCAATCGGCCTCAATTCGTCTTCGATATCGCGGACAGAAAAGCAGACA
Source organism: uncultured Gammaproteobacteria bacterium (assembly GCA_964360445.1). GTDB lineage: Bacteria > Patescibacteriota > Patescibacteriia > Patescibacteriales > JAKAJF01 > CAYHWE01. Next base: position 5,005 of record CAYHWE010000020.1, read on the forward strand.
AGCTGATTATCCATCCGGACATTCGTCGGCTTGTTGAACAGGCCGGCAAAAGTCCCCTGGGTGTATTTTCTTAAACGTAAAGCGAGATCGGCTCCGCCCTCCATCCCTTCAAGGATATCCTGGAAATCCTGCATCACGGGAGCTTCTATTTTTGAAAGGTCGCTGTCGGCCGTAATATCTTTCTTGGCGTAAGTCTCGAGCAATGCCCTATCAACGATCGAATCTTCTTCATAACTCAGATTGCCGATCATAAGACGGATCAATCCTTTTACGGTAATGACCGCGCTTCTTATTATATCTTCAGGCTTTGCATCGCCGCCGACAGATTTCGGCAGATCAAAAGGGTTGATTTTGCTTTCGCTAGAAAGGGAAATATTCACGTAAGTGCCGCCGACCGCATCAGACAGATGCTTATATTCATATTCGGGATCGATAATGATCACCTCCGCGCCCATCATCAGGCTCCGCAAAACTTCTAGCTTGATCGCATAACTCTTGCCGGCGCCGGATGTGGCGAATACGACGGAATTAGCATTCTGCAGGCTGAAACGATCGAATAAAATCAGGCTGTTGTTATGGCGGTTGATGCCATACAGGATACCATTATCGCTGGTAAGTTCCGTGGACATGAAAGGGAACGATGTCGCTACCGGCGAAGAATTCATATTGAAAATTATATAAAGCTCATCATTCCCGAGTGGAATAGTGGAATTGAATCCCTGCTCCGCCTGATAAAAAGCGCGGCGCGAATAAACCAGACGGGAACCGAATATGCTTTCAACTTCATCGGACAATCTGTCTAGCTCCTCTATCTTATCAGCGTAAATGGTAATGTACAGGGCGAACTGGAAAAATTTTTCCGTTCCCTGCGTCAAGGCATCGCGCAACGCCTCGATATCATGCAGAGCGGTTTCGCGCAAAGGATCGCGCGCGGCTCCCTTTTCGGAATCAGAAATAATCTGCGCTTCCAGCGCGCCCACCTTGTTTTTCAGCTGTTTTAAAATCACCTCGCTTCTTATCGGATAAAAAAACATAGCTATATCAAAAGTCGAGTTAAGGTTGATGATAGGCGAAAACCAGCCGACGCTGATGTAGCGGGGATAATTGACGACAAAAATAGTCCTGACATATTTATTGCCGATCCTTAAAAAATCAGAATTAATTTCCATGCTTGCCGGAGCGATCAGATCCTTTATGGAAACTATGCCGCGGCGATAAGCGACTTCCGCTTCAACCAATTCGCGGGCAAGGCCGGGATTGGCCGCAACTCCTTTTTCCTGCGCATTCTTTTGGGCAAGCTGGGTTTTCTGTTCCGATTCCTCCTGTTTTTGTATTTGACGCGGATTAAACATCAGATTTGTTTATTCCCAACTCTTAGCTCATTCACATCTACCAATTTCTGGTTTCCGGATGTGGTTGGATTGTAAGTATTATAATATAATTCGATAAGACTTTGCGTATCAAGCTCGATCGCGTTTATGCCCATTGATGCCAATCCGGAAATAACGCTTTCCATCCTGCGATTCAATTGCAAACGCCTTCTTTGGAAAATATCTTCTTTCATCCTGATCAATGATGCCGGCTTGAAAGTGTCTGACAGCGATGTAAAAAAACCCTTATGCTTATCGGATAGCGGATTATACGGGATAACGATGTAAAAACGCTTATTCATGATTTTCCCCATCGAAATCAGTTCGTCGATATATTGGATATATTCCGATGTCTGCACCTTAAGGAGTTCATTGGTCTGCTCTCTTTCTTTCTGCTTCAATGTATTTATATATTCATCGATATTCAATTCCCGAGACTGCACCACTATCTGCAAAGGAAAATCGATATTGTTCAAAAAACTGACATAAGCGGAAATGATGGCATTCTGCTCATCCTCGCTCTTTAAGGCAAAATTGATGCTGGAAACCAAAAGCACGGAACGCAAAGTGCTGTCCCTCATTACGACAGTGTTGTCCCTGATCTCAGCTATATCCAAATATTGCTGAGTCGCGCTTTTTATCTTATTTTTAGCTAAATTGTCCATTTTAATTGAATTATGATTCATCGCCTTTATACGCGCCGCCGGTATCAATCACCAAAGAAAGCTCGGCTAATCTTGAGGCTGTGTACTTTTTTATGACAGGCGCCTGGATATTTTTTACCCCCTTTTCCTCGTCTGAAATGATATCGGCTTCCTTTTTATCAAAAGAATTATTCCAGACTCTGAGACGGGTTTTCTTTAATGTCTGGATGATATTTAAAACGAAAAAATGGAAAGGCCTTCCGTTTATCCTTGCGAAAGCAAAAACGCCGGAAAACAAAAGAATCAGGACGGCCGAAGCTACAAACAAAGAAAAATCAAATAATTTATAACAGATGGCGATCAGAATCGCGCCGGCAAGCATAATGATAAATTGCCTGACCGTAACCGGTCCGATGATCTTGTCTTCAACATCAATGAATTGTGGAACGGTGAATTGGTGCATTGCTGTAAAATTGTTAAAATCTCAATTCTTTATTCAAATCCATGACCGCTTCAAGTTCAATATTCGTCAAATATTCGTCTCCCCTTGCCTTGCGTTCCTCTATTATAACATCAATCGGTTCGTTCTTGCTAATGCTTTCTTCGCCGATCTGCAGATAAAGCCTGTTGATCGGGCTTGAACGCCAAGCCCTGATTCCTTCAATCTTTTTATCATAACTCTCTTCGCCCAAAAGCCTGACTTTTTCTCTTATTTTATCTTTCGCCTTCAACAAGCTCTCTCTTGACAGGCGTCTGAAATTAACTAAATCCAAATATTTCAGCTCATCGACCGGTGTCATTATTTTCGGTTTTGGCATCCTTATGTCATGCATTTTTATTTTCCCGGGCGCTTCCGTAAATCGGATAGGCGGGGCGCTTATATCGGCTCTGATTTCTTCCTTATTCTCCTTTTCCGGCTCAGGTTTTATTTCCTCCTTTTTAACGGCTTTCTCCTCCTTTTTTTCTTCTTCTTTTTTAATGGCATTTTCCGCTTTTTTCGCGATAAACGCGCTGAAATCATAATCAACATCGCGCATACCGGAATCTTTCAGCTTGTCCAGACTAAGGCTATCTTCCGGCAAAACGATTTTTCTTGGCTGGCTGGCCTTGGCTTCGCCGCCCATATCTGCCCTGTATCCATCCATTATATTTAAAATTTTCGCCACCGATTCTTCATCAAAACTAAGGCCGCCCTGCTCAAACGGCTTCTGCAAGGTCGCCTTTGTTTCCATCCTATTCCTTATCCCCTTCAGATAGGTTTCGATTATCTTCTTAAACCGGTCGGACAGGAACTCGCTGCCGAAATTTATCTGCAATTCATCAAACACTTTCGCCACTTTTTCTTTTACATCCTCCTGTCTGGGAGTTTCCGGCACATTTATTTTCTTGACCAACTCTCTTATTTCCTCTTCATCATCCGGAGAAAAAAAGAAATTCGAACCCTTAACCGTCAAAGGTTCATCCGCCTTTAAATTACCCCCTTGATAAGGGGGGGTGGGGGGGATTTTTTCCAATTGAGCCTGCGATCCATCGCGTCCTTTTTCATATTTTATCAGATAGGTTTCGGTTGTCGGCGCCATTGTCGTTTCATTCTTCCGGAAAACTTTATCCAAAATTCTTTCTTTGATTTCCTTGGCCAGCTCTTTTACTTTCTTTTCTTCCAATGACAATTCTTTCGCCAAATATCCATCTATTGCCGATACCAAAACTTCCCCAACGACAATCTTCATTATCGCAGAAGCAAGCTTTACTCCGTATTTATTTTCCAATCCATTGATAACAGAAGAAATCTCGGAAGACTTGACCCTATCCCGGATTTCTTTTGGCAGATCATTGAATTTTTGCAGATAACTTAACATTATTCCTCCCCTCTTAAACATAATAAATCTTTATTTATCTGGCCGATCAGATCATTAACACTTTTGAATTTCTTGATATTCCTGATTTTTTTAATTATTTTTATTTTTAATTTTTTTCCATATATATCAGCATCAAACCTGTCTATATGGATTTCGGCCGTAATTTTATTATTAAAAGTTTTTTTTGGTCCGAAATGCAATAACCCTTTACACGTCTTCCTATCCGCAATCACTTCGACCAGATATACTCCGTGATTTATTCTGTGGCTTATGTTATCCATATTGGCTGTCGGAAATCCGATTTGCCTTCCTTTCCCGTCCCCTTCTATCACTTTTCCAAAAAATTCATACATAACTACTTTATTTTCCGCAAAGATCCGATAAGATCGACCAATGCCATCGCCGCTTCACGCCCTTTGTTATTTTTATTTTCCTTAGAACGGACGTGCGCTTGTTTTGAATTATAGACCGTTAAAATCCCTAAGGTAATCGGGATATTTTTATTAAGCATCACATTCATTATACCATTTATGGATCCGCTTGACACATACTCAAAATGAGCTGTTTCTCCTTTTATCACCGCGCCAAGAGCAATTATTCCATCCACTTTTTTTACTTTTGCCAAGTTTTGGCAAAACAAAGGAATCTCGAAGGAGCCGGGCGTCATATAAATAGAAATGTCATTATCTTTGACTCCCGATTCCAATAAGGCGCTTATCGCTCCGCTTTTCAGCCCGTTTGTTATTTTTTCGTTAAATCTTGATTGCACGATTGCAATCCTCATTTCCCTTCCGTCCAATTCTTTGAAATTATTTATTTTCATATTATTTTTTAATAAAAGCCTCCAGATATTTTGCAATTAGATCAACTTCAATGTTTATTTTATCGCCCACCCTTAAACTGGAAAAATTAGTCACATCCAACGTATGTGTAATCAAGGAAACCTTCAGCCAGTCCTTGCCAACCCCTGAAATCGTCAGACTGACGCCATCTAGGGCGATAGATCCTTTGCGGGCTATATACCTTGATAATCCGGCGGGGATCCCGATGATGAAGCTGACATAATCTTCTTCTTTTTCCATTTTTTTGACCGTACCCACTCCGTCAATATGACCGGAAACGATGTGCCCATCCAAACGGTCGCCGGCCCTAACCGCCAGTTCTAAGTTTATCGCATCTCCGATCTTCGCTTCTAAAAACTTTGTTAATTTTAAAGTTTCCGGCATCAATTCCGTCGTAAAATAATTTTTTTCCTTCTTGATTACAGTCAAACACACGCCATTGCAAGAAATACTATCGCCAATTCTAACATCTTTTAAAAAATTTTCAACTGAGACAATGAAATATTGCTTATTGCCCCTGCATTCGATTTTATCTATTCTGCCAGTTTTTTGGATGATTCCGGTGAACATAAATTAAACATTGTCCCCTTGCTTTTTAATTTCTTCCTCGATCGCCCTACGCTCCAAAGAACCCTCTTGGTATTGAGCGGCGAGCTGCTGCAGGCTTTTGGAATAATTTTGATTAACATTTTCTCTGCCAAGAATATTTGTAACTATTTTAAATATTTTTTCCATTTTTTTGTCCATCGGCGCATCTTTCTCCAGCTGTCCTTTTCTGATATAACCCTTAAAATTAGAGGTAACAACCGGAATATTTTCCTCCACTCCAGCCACGGCAAGAGAAGAAAATTTCAATTTTTCATAAAATTTATACAGAGTTTCTATTTTATTTTTTTCCTCCTCTATCAAGGCATTAAAATCTTTATTATCAATATAAAACTGCCTTAATTTCATATTATCAACAATGCCGGCTCCCAGGTTGCTAATATAAATCTTTAACCAATTTTCTATTGTCGGCGGCATATTGTTAATTAACTTTTTTGAAGTTATCATATTATCATTCTTGCTGAGAGCGCTCCTTAATTCATGCTTGATTGCATCTCTTTCTTCATGCATCGCGACTCCGATCAAGAAACTTCTGACTTTTTCATCCAAATCAAAGTATTCAATTTTAAAAATTTCCGCAAAATACCGGCTAAATAAATCCAAAACATCAGCTTTATTTAATAATGGAAGGGCTATCCATCGCAATTGGACAATAAGCGCTTCATATTTTTTCAAAATTTCTGGATTTTTCTGTCTATAATTTTCCTTCTCAATTAAAACAGCGATGGCATTGATTGATTCTTTCGCTTCGCCAACTTTATCAAAAATAAAAATTTGATCGGTTTCACTTTTTATTGAATTATATAATTCCAACTCTTTAGACATATTTATTTTATATACTAACATTACTTATTAGATAAAGCCTTATTGACAATCTTACCTACAGCATTAATATTTTCTTTCTTCATGGAATTAGCATAATTTTGAAGACCATCTAAAAAATTATTCATGCTTTTTTTAATATCTTTAGCATCCTGAAAGTCCTTATGGAATGAATCGTTAGTAATAACTCCGGCGCTTACCGCCTCTGTAAGCGTATCTTTTAACACTTCAAGAGAATGTGGCTCAATAAAAGCTTTTGCGGAACTAGGGTTGAACCTGCGTTGTGCAATCTCCTTGGATATGATAGATATACCATCGATAACTTTCGTCAACCCGGATTCACTCCATTCAAACCTGCCATCTTTATATATATTTTCTCCACCATAATAAAGACGATTCTGTTTTCTCGCCCAGCTCTCGGATTCAGCTTTTCTGTGCTCAACATTGACGCTTGATTCTCTTTCCCCTCCTCTGGACTGATAAAATTCTCCACTAGGATTAACGCCGACAGTTTTAGTTAAATAAGCATGAGAATTTGACTCAGCCAAACCGCCCAAATCGCTTTGAAGGGTCAAGGCATCATGCTCATTCATATGCAAACGTTTCTGAAAAACATCTCGTATAAAATCATTAACACCCTTCATTTCTTTTATTTCATCGTCTGAACGTCCGGTCTCTTTTAATTGCTTTATTTCATCTTCGGTTAAGCCGGCCCTAGCATTATAGCCATATTTACCCAGCAAAGCGTTAAACCCGCCGACCTTAACCAATGACTTGGCAATCGCGGCGGCTAAATTAACGTTATTATGAGACATCGCCTTTTGAAAGTCAGCTATCAACTCATCTTCATTGGTAGAATCAATTTTCTTTCCTTGTTCGGCAATTGCCGCTTTTGCTTCGGCCTTGCTTTCATAATCTTGGATGGTCAATCTGTTGGCCTTATTTTCAAAACTTAATGCTTGTTTGTTATAAACATCCTTCTTCCTGTTTTGTTCTTCAATAGACTCGAAAACCAAATCACCTCTATTATTTCGCAGTTTATTCAACTCTTCGTCTTTTTCTTTGACAGTTTCATTATCCCCCTTGCTTATGGCTTCATCCCTATCGCGCTCCAACCAACTGACCTTTTCTTCAAAGCCAACCTGATCAGAAACATTTTTTACCTTCCACTCAGCTAACCCTTGTTTTTCTCTTAATTTACCGACATTGTCAATTCCACCCTGAAAAACTTGTTGCAGCCCCTTGATTCCCAAAAATCCTCTCAAATAATTATCCGCCCAATCGGTTGCCGCGAAACCAGTTACCCCTCCAACAATCCCGCCTCTCCTCAAGTTAGCAGCAGCCCTTGCCTGCATATCACGAGAATCTTCCTTCTTTGACCTGTCGAAACTTGCCTTAACGCGGGCAAACTGCCTGGCTGGATTAAAATCAAAACCTGTTTTTGCCGCTTGTTTTCTATTTAAAAAATCTGTGCCACCTTTTACTCCGCTCCATGCCAATCCCTTCCCTTTCTGTATCGCCGCCATACCTCTTCCAGCTGCACCTCCCGCTGCTCCGCCGATCTGTTGGGTAATCATAAGCCCTCCGACAAGCATACCGATGGAAATAATAAACTTTATCATATTATCATTACTGCCAGCCTGTGTTGCTGCAGCAGGAGGTATTGTGCCCAGGGTGTCGTCAGTACTTTTTAAATCAACCAAGCCAGAAGATGCGGATACAAAGGATAGCCAGATAAAAAATGCCAAAACCGGCCCGGTAATCAATAATTTTGAAAATTCACCCCACCACTGTGAAGCATATTTTTGTCCCTGAGGAAAAGCAGACAATAGATAGGCAAGAGGCGAGAGGACTATATAAATCCAGAGCATAACCATCCTCATAACCAATACAGCTATCATGACAGTAACGACGACAACGGAAATCAATACATAAATCAGGCCTAACATATAGGAGCCGAATACCGATAAAGCGGTTATTGTTGTGTCTGTATCCGGATTAATCCTTAGTATCTTGTTGATGCCCAGCATTTCTACAAGATTCGATCCACCCATACCCTGAAAACCGTTAACAAATGTCAACATTATCACCTGAGCAAAATCTATAAAAATACCGCAGATAGTCTTTGAGAAATTAATCAGAACCGCCATTATAAGCAATTTTGGCAACATTTTCTTCCAATTATAACTTTCTATCCTTAAAATCGTGGCGAAGGCTATGATTAAAAGGATCAGAATGAATAACATGTTGCATATATCCCTGACTATGCCCCACCCGTTTGATACTGCCGGAGATTTGATAAAATCATTGTATTTTGCTACCCAAATCAATATGCCTATTAACGCGGTTAAAATAAGGCCGATCGCATATATGATTGCCGCTATAATATTGCCCAAAACTTGCGCTATTTTTATGCCCAATGTATTCGTGATATCAGCTCCCCATGCATAATGTCCGACAAAAAAATTCATCAATATCAATACTGATATTATGAGCAAAAATGAATATTTTTTTGTGTTTGGCTTGATTTTCATTTTATTTTCCATTAAATACTCCTGTAATAATATCCCAAGCGATGTTTAAATATACACTTATTACATAGCTTAATGGGTTTGTAATAACATCAAACGTTAAGATTATGATTGCCGTTTGCACTAAAATAATAATCAACACCGCTAAATCCAAAAAAACCAACCCCATCACCTCAATCAAACCGATTCCTTTTCCAGTCATTTTTCCTTCTTCGCCTAAGACCGAGCCGACTTGTTTCGGCACCCATTCTTCTCCTAATTTACAGAACAATTTGTCTCCAAAAATCCACCTAAGGAATACATGCATATTTATATAAATCAGACTCAATCCGAAACTCGGAATCAAGACTCCCAACGCCCAATTCAACAAGATGCTCGTGCCCATCTTCGCCGGATTCAAGGCCGACTCCATCTTTTCTCCGATCATCCCCCGGGAATCTTTTTCTCGCTTCGCGCCCATAACAGCCTCTCTTATCGACTGCGGTTTTTCACCCTCTCCTCCTTCTTCCTCCGCCCTTCTTTCCCTTAATTTTTCCGCCGCCAGACTTTCCTGCGCTCCTCCCGACAAAACCGTATTTCCAGAAATTAAATTGTCCAAGCTGTTTGTCATAATTATACTTTGAGTCTAGTCTCTTCCATCCCAACTTGAAGTCACAATTTGTGACTTCAAGTTTTCTAATTCCAATCAACTAATTAACTAATCACTAATTAACCAGCCCTATTTCTCATAAACCTTCACGCTCCCTCCGAAACTGGTCCATTGATCTTTGCCGCAAGTACCTATCGCGGTTCCACCATTGCACCATCCCCAATTATCCTTTATCTGCACTTTCGGCTGTATTGAACAATAATTGCTGCCATCTGTATCGCTGCTGCAAGTTATATTGCCTAAACCGGAAGCGTTTTTTGCTTTCAAATCCCAATAGTCATACAAATGGTAAAGCGAATGCGGATTATCAGCGCTTTGCCTGTCGCTCATTTCCACTCCGGAAACGGTTGTTTTTTCATTATCCCCCCAATCAACAGCATACATGACTAACGGCAATTGCTGGCTGTCAACCGTTGAATTAAAGGTCAGATTTACAAAACCGGTTTTAGTGATTGATGATGCTGTTGTTGAGCTTGCTACTTTGATGTTGGTCACTTTCGGAGCAATCGCGCAATAATCTGCCGGATAAGAACCCCTTGTTCCGGAACTGCATAAACTTGTCGGCGGGCCCCAGATATACGAATCGCTTTTTACGTATCTAGTCTGACTGGAGTCCCAATACCAATCACCATAACTCTGGCCAAAAAGCCTGCTGACCAAAGAATTAGCCGAAAAAATATTGTTGGTCACAGGGAAAGAATCGCAAGTCTCTCCGCTCGGACAGGCAAATGATGATCCGCTGATAGCGGAGCCGAAACAAACCGTTCGCGAAGAACTGCATAGCCCCACAGCCGGAGAAACACTTAAACCTGTCAAAGGTATAAAATTATAAGGACTACCGCCATTGATTGAATTTGCATAATCACCGGATGAGACGTAACTCCTGATAAAAATCGGCTGGATGCTTGTATCAGAATCTGATTCCTCGCCGTCCCATTCATAAGGATTATTTGAAGGAGATGGCTGAACAGCGCCGCCAAAAGGAGCATATCCTGCCTCATATGTATATTTCAAACTTGGCACCTCATAGCTTGAGCCCTCATAAACTTTTCCTGCCCAAAATTTATTTTTACCGATAGAAGTTACAACCTGGACAAATTTATTGCAATAACCTATATAATCATCATAGATATTTCCGGTTGTTGAATCATAAAATTTTACACCTGATTCGGCCGGGATTGTAACACTGCCTGGAGAAACGCTGTATGTTGTTTCTGACAACAAACTGCCATCATAATCATACCATCCATAGCTGGTGTCGGAAGAATCAACTGCATATTGCGTGCCGCTTGCCGAACAGCTTGGATAATAATCATCGCTAGGATCATCGCCTATGCCAAATAATCCGCTACCGCAACCCTGCCCATACCCTGATGTTGTATTATAATACCCAGCCGGACAAGGGTCAGTACTTGGAGTGCTCACATCACAAGTCTGCACCTTATCTCCGGAAGAAGTTATTTTCCTTTTTTACACCGGCCTGAATTGCACTGCCTCAGCGCAATAATACAGAGGAAATCTATCGCTATACCCCGCTCCCTCTTCAATCCCATCTCCTTTAACTTTATCAACCGGCCACCACAACAGGCAGGCGTTCGGGTCTCCTGGGGCGCGGTCGTATTCCAGACAATATCCATACCAGCCTTTTTGGTATTTGCCGGAATCATCATAATATTCGCACGACAATGAATCGCTTTCCGGATAAAGCCGGCAGGTCTGCGGAGCATACCAGGAACTTCTTGTTTCCGCGGCAGGCCTTAATTTTATGTTGTCAAAATAATAATTGCCCGTTATTCCGCTTCCTGACGCTTTCAGGGTTATCTTAGCCAAAGAACTGTTAGCTGTAAATTTTGCCAAAGTAAACGCCCATTTATTGCCGCCGCCTAAAAACGCTAATTTTTCTCCATTCACTAAAATCTGAGCCTCGCCTGATTTCAGGTTTTCCGTATCGATATAAGCGGTTAAAACATATTCTGATCCGTTTACGACTTCTATCCCTTCCGAAACCGCCTGATAAGAAGCGCCCATCTTCAAGAAGCTCTTTCCTTCCGGAGCATCATCTATACCCTCTGTCTGCGCGCCGATAGGATTGTTTATCACCTTCATCATGCTCTCATCCCAGTCCGCTTCCGCTCCGCTTGGACCCAGGACCGTCCATCCGGTCGGGAAATAATTATCGCCGTAATATTCGAACCCGCCGTTGGAAACAACAGACATTTCTCCTTTCTGTTCTATTTCTCCCAAAGGATATAATCCCTTCATCGTATTGTCGCTTATGCCCGAATAACCGACTTTATTATATCCGGACAGATTGCTGTAACTGCCGAAACCTCCAGGCAGGACAGGCTGCTGCGCCGATTTATTATTCGGATCCGAAGTGACGAAGCCGTTGCAGCTTCCATTGTCATCAACGCTATTGCATAATCCGATATCAAAGCAGACATTCTCTTCCTTGCCGTCCGCGTCTTCAACCGCGGCCATAGACCGGCAAGCAAGCCATTTGTCGCAGACTCTGTCCGGGTTAGCTTTCAATATGACATTGGAATCATTGTCGCCGCTCTTAGGGGAAATTCCCTGGCCGTCACTAACGGCCAAATCGGCGTCATAAACAAGACTGCTTGGAGACGAGCCGTTTTGAGCGCGTTCATTAAACAATACGCAACCGTCTTCAAAATTAGCCAGGCCATTGCAGCTTGTCTTATCAAGCTTGCTGCTCAGGATATAATCGATAATCGCCTCTTTCAGCTCTATTTGCGTCGCGCTGTTCGTATTCGCAACGCTTATGTTCGCGCTTATGTCTGTTGAATCGCTGCTATTTACATAAAAACGCTTGCTGACCCTGTCGCCGATCGAAGAAACCTCAAGAGAGCTTGCGCTGGCGCCGAAACTGTTATCGCTCTTAAGTTCATACAGGCTGCCGTTGGACAAAGAGATTGTTGCCGTATTTGAACCCTCAACGGCCAAAATATATAAAGCGTTCGGTTCCAATGTGATATCCTGATCCTGGCCGCTGCCGTTCCATCCGTCAGCCGCGCCATCATCATCGACATCCTGCGAAAAATCCGCGTTAAAAATCATATTTGTTGCCGGTTTGCTTACCGGATCAATCAGCTCAGTACAGCCGGACTCGCTTGCCGAACACATCCCCGCCCATTTGCTCGGCTGTCCAACCGCGTTGCCAGAACCGCCATAACCGACAGTTTTCAGATAAGATGTTGAGCAGGTAGTATCGCTGTTCTCGGTCTTGCAGTTTTGGCCGGAAGAACAATCGCTGTCTGACAGGCAGACATCGCCGTCGCCATATCCGTCGCTATCAGTATCGCAACGATTGACCTTTTTCTTATACCAGCCATAACTCGTCTGTCCTGTCGGCTGGCGCCATTCGCAGACCTCGTCTCCCGGATCTTTAAAATAGTTCGTTCCGTCGCCCGTTGTCCATTCTTCGCATCCGACATTATCGGAAGAACATAAAATCGTCGAATAATTATCAGGATTATTCTTCAAATAAACATCGCTGAAAACCGCGCTGCCGTCATACTGGTATGATTCGCCCAGGCGGCTGCATCCTTTGTCGCCGGAGCTGCATTGCTTATTCTTGTCATAGACGACATATTTATATTC
>CAYHWE010000021.1:0-17658 GCA_964360445.1 uncultured Gammaproteobacteria bacterium
TTGCATACATATTAGCCTCCTTCGGAGTCCAATATGTATCTGATCTTATTCAGAATTCGATCCGTTTCCGTATTTATGGTTAAAATCTGCCGACTATAAGTTTAAACAGGAAATCAATGACAGGGATCAAGAGAGAAAATCCGACTAATAAAAACAGTAAAACTAGCACAAATCCGTATTTTTCCAATTCTTCGTATTTAGCTTGCATCCGGTTTGGCAAAAACGGCATTATCACCTTTGAACCGTCCAAGGGAGGGATCGGCAGAAGATTGAATACCATCAGGATAAGATTGATTTGCACAACTGAAGCCAAGAGCATGGCCAGGACGCTATTTGCGATCGGAGCGAACCTTAAAATCAGGCCGAAGGCGATGGCCATGGCAAAATTAGCCAAAGGGCCGGCAATCGCGACCTTTGCTCCCCCGTATTTCTGGTCGCGGAGATTATAGGGATTGAACGGGATCGGCTTGGCATAGCCAAAAATGAAAGAACCGGCCGTCCCGAAGTAAATCAGAGCCGGAATAACAATCGAACCCATAAGATCGATATGGGCGATCGGGTTTATCGTCAGCCTTCCCGCGTCTTTTGCGGTATGGTCCCCCAGCCTATCCGCCATCCAGCCATGCATATACTCATGGATAATAGCGGAAAATAATATGATAATCAAAGAAAAAAGTATCAACATAAAAGTCAATTATTTAATTGGTTGATCAGTTAATTGGTCGATTAGGCTAGGGCTCTTAAATCCTATTCCTAATCACCAATTACTAATCACCAACCATATTCTTAATTGTTTGATTTTAACACATCTTGCCTTTTTAATCAAACCATGTTAAGATAAATCTTGTAATTACAAATCCGTAATTTGTCCGCCTGCTGGCGGATTTTAATTCGTAACCGAATACTATGGCAAAAAAATGTGAAATCTGCGACCGCAAATCAACAAAGGATGCAAGCCGCTCTCACTCAAATATCAAAACAACAAGAAGACAATACATAAACTTGCAGTCAAAAAAGATCTCCGGAAAAACCATGAAGGTTTGCACAAAATGCATAAAAACTTTAGCTAAAACAGCTAAATAAGAAAGTCTCAGACAAAAAAACCGCCGTTGGCGGTTTTTTTGCATATCATTATGACTTTAAACTGCTATTATCATTTTTTTAATTCATTTCCAATTGCTTGACCTCCTCCCAATCTTCTTCATCCAATACGACAATCTTATCCTCTCCGACCAGATAAAAATAATCATTTATATAAGTCGCTCTTAGCGGTTTCAGGCCGTCTACTTTTTTAATAAGATTGATTTTCCCGCCGTCGTAGGAAAATATATAGACATCATTATCTCCCGGAATAAAGAAAATCTTGTGTTTTTTATCCAGGAAGAACGCGTGGTAATTATCGAACACTCCCGACCAGTATTCATCCAAGCTGTATTTTGACACTTCTTCCGGTTTTTCCGGAACAGACACATTGAATAAAGAAATTTTTACCTTGCTTTCTTCCCTGCCGATGCCGAGCACTTCGTTCCCTGAAAGCTGATGCAGATAAGAAGAAAATCCCGGAATTTTCAATTCGCCTTTGATCTGCGGATTTTGCGGGTCGCTTAAATCCATGACGAAAAACGGATCAGTCTGTTTGAATGTGACAACATACCCTTTATCATTGATAAATCTGACAGAATAAACCCTTTCATCCAGGCCGAAATTTTTTATCGATCCGATTACGCCAAGATCTTTGTTTAAAACATAGAGATCGTTAGCGCTCTGATTTTGGATCTGGCCGAAGCCCCACCAGCCGAATTGGCCTATCGTTGTCACTGCCCTCAGATTCCCGTCATATTCATCCAGTGAAAATTGGTTCAATAATCTGCCGGGAATCGCGCCTGTCTTTTCAATCCTGAAATCAGATAAGCTTATTTTCACTATATTTGTTTTCTCAAGATCCCTTTTGTTCGTATCCAGATAGCTGTTGAAAGCGGCGCTCATGTCGGCTTCAAATTTTTTTCTCGCCTCTTCCGACAATGACCTGTTGTATTGGCCGAGGATAGCCTCAAACTCAGTTGACTTGGCATTATGGCTAAGTTCATATCCTTCCAATTTTTCCAATTTTGCGATTACGCTTTCGGGCAAAATTCCCTCTGAATTCTTTAAGAAATCCATAGACACATCCAGCCAATCCGCCGGCACATCATACCCAAGATAAATATTCAGAGGAGACATATAGAGCGCTGTGCCCTGTTCCGACCCCACGAAAGAGATGTTTTTTTCAATTTTTCCGTCCGCGAAATTAATAATGAACGCGGTATAGGTGGTGCTTACCTGAGTCGGTGCTATCGGGTGATAAATCTGGTTGCAGGCGATCGCAACGGGCTCCCCCTTTACGGCCAACGGTTCTAACGGACAAGGCTTTTCGTAATTCAGATACTGCTTAGTGATCACATAGATCTTTTCATCATATTTGCGGGCCCCGACCAAAGCGCTGTCCTTGAAATCAATCTTCCATTTTTCCGAATAACCGCTTGAACTGGCCGTATTATAACCATAGATCCCATCATCGGCGAACACGGCTAAAGTGTCATCGTCCAAAAATAAATTTCCATTTTTCTTGATTGTTCCGCTCTGAGCCATCTCCTCGACCGGAAAAGCCTTGACTATCTTCGTGTCCGCCTCTTCCTGGACAGGCGGCAGGATCTTCATCCTATCGAAAAAAATCCTGTAGCGATTTTCCGTGGAAACATAAATATTGCCATTTCCCGTTTTTACGACATCCGGTTCATCGATTCCGGCAACCTGCACATTGGTATCGGCGCTTCTTTCTATCTGGCTTGGTGCCGCCTTAGTCGCGCTGTCAGTCATGCCTGTAACTTCTAAATCTTCGAAAGAGCGATTATACATCAAATTTCCGCTTGATTTTGCTATATAGCCCTTAAAGTCATTTTCCGATTTGAACCGTTTTATGCTGTTCGGATAGTGCGGCATTGAGAATTCCTGGAAGCTGGGAATAATAAAAAGATGGAAAGACTGGTATTCGTTGGCGATTATGAAAATAGCGACACCGATGGCATACACCAAGACAAATAATTTCACAATCCTTGAAAAATGATTATTCATAATTTTATATTTATTTTTTATATCGCAAAAAGCTTATGATAAATAAATCATACCATAAAAATACATTTGAGAGAATTCATGAGCCCAAGTTTGTCGGGATATCCGGAATCGGACCGGAGCTGCATGCACCCCATGCACGCGTACTGCCACTATACTATATCCCGAATGACGCGCCTGCCCGCTTAATCACCAGCCTGTTTATGGGACCCGCCCCGCTAAGCGCAGCTTATTTGCGGGGTGCCGCCATGCTATACCCCGAGGCTATAAAAAATCCGCCCCATTTAACAAGAATTGGCTTTGAAATAATGAGAGCAATTTTGAAATTGCATCATCTTGCAAGCAAAATCCAAGAATACTCTTGAAAAAAGTTTTACAAAATGATTTTTCATCTCTGTTTCCTCGCTCATGAGCCGCAGCTCATAAAAATTCGGAAAGCCAATTTTGAATAATCCAAAACTTGTCAGATGGGCGGATTTTTGGAGCAAACCTTGCTCCGCTTGTATCATAGCATAATTTTAAAAAATGGAAACCGCAAAAGAAAAAGCCATTACCTCCTGGGTAATGGCTTTGTTCGGATAAACATCTCGATGCCGTTTTACCTCCTTGCCTTCGGATAAGATCCGAGGATTTTAAAGAACTTTGTCTTGCCTTCTATCACTTTCAACGCCTCCTTGATTTTTCCTGTCTTTCTGTGGCCTTCAATATCGATCCAGAAAACATATTCACTTAGCACGACTTTTGATGGCCTTGATTCAATTTTGATCATATTTATATCCAAGGCATCCAAAACGTTGAGAACTCTAACAAGCGCCCCCGCCCTATTGTCAACGCTGAAAATAAGGGAAGTTTTATCGTCACCGGTTTCTTTTTCCTCATCTTCTTTTGAAAGAACAAGGAAATACGTTGCATTTTCTTTGTTGTCATGTATATCTCGCTGGAGGATGCGCCTGTCATATAGCTTTGCAGCAAATTCAGAACCGATTGCAACCGCTCCTTTTCCGAATCTCGGCAAATCTTTTACTGCCAGAGCAGTGCTGCTTACATGCTCTATCGGTATTGCCGGCAAATTCTTATTCAGCCAATCGCGACACTGTCCTATGGCCTCATAAATGGAAACGACCTTCGTTATCTCAGAAAAGGCCATCTCTTCCAAACTGATCAACTGCTGGCAGATTGGTAAAACAAATTCTGCCTTTATCTTAAGATCGCCGTTCGCTCTTATTATTGAATCCAGGCAAACAGCCACCCCGCCTATAAGAAGATTTTCTATCGGCACTATCGCTTCATCTATAACTTCGCTTTTCACCCCCTCAATCAACTCATTAAAACCGCTGAATCCGACCTCTTCCGAAGATGAGCATCTTCTTAATCCGGCGGCTTCGTGCGTAAACGTTCCTTCTGGAGCTAAAAAACCGATCCGGTTTTTACCGGAACAATATTCGCTGCCGCACTCCAATCTGACACAACATTCTTTTTTCATGCCCTTTCCCCCCTTTATTTTTCAGATGACCATGCAGTCTCCCTTTATGCGCGAAGTGACTTGTGGATCATGCAAACATTTCTAACGATCATCTTCCAGATCTTTTTTATCATTTTATCATCAAGTCCTTCCTCTTTGGATAGCTTGCCCATCCTGGCAAACAGCTCCTCTTCGCGTTTAGCATTTCTGATCGGTAAACCATATTTAGCCTTACACAAACCAATCTGCTTGGTATATTTAAAGCGCTCTCCGATTAACCGGATAATTTTTTCATCTGTCCTGTCTATGTTTTCACGAAGAAATTGCAATTCTTTTTCCATAATCTCTTTCATTGCCTTATCCATGAATTCCTCCGATATTTTATTTTCAAAGAACCATATATAAAAAACTGGCCCCCTCTATTCCGGGGACCAGTCTGTTGTGTTATATTTTTTGCTATTTTCAGAAAACACTACACAACTGATCTCCGGATCAGGCTAAAGCAGAAAAAATTGAAACAATTTTGCAGCTGTGTATTTTTCATATAAAAGCATTTTAGCATATCTATCCGAAAAAATCAATAAAGAAAAAGGGGGCCTGGATTAAAGGGTCCCCTTCGGAAATCCCGGACATTTTTCACGATGCCCGCAATTGCTGCAGAAATCGCCGTATGCTTTTGCTACCCGCATTCCGGTCCTCCCTGCTTCTTCGCATAGGAATAGGCATCTTTCTGTTGCGCTTTGCGCAGATACTTTTTTATAAAACTTCCCATTCTCCTTGAAAAACAATGCCACCCAGCCATCAGCCAAAGAGCTAACCATGCTTTTTAAAGTTTCGTAGCACGGCTTATTATTCTTAATATTCTTCATGTGAAATCCTCCTTATGTAAAAAAGTGGATTATAAAAGAACGAAAGAGGCCGCCCATCGTATCGGGCGGCCTCGGTATGTGATTCATCCTACCATCAAACTTAGGCCAGCCCGGATCCAAGCGCGACAACGACGACCGATAAAAGGCTTGAAATAATCTGATTCTGGAATTTAGCTGCAACCATATTCATATGGAAACGATTTTACTCTTAAATCAAAGATTTGTCAATACAAAAAACCGGCCATGCTTCCGGCCGGTTTTTCCAATATTTTACTCTAAAATCCCATCCAGATTCACGTCATACAGGATCTGCTCCTGCACTAATTTATAATTTATGATTTCATTATCGGCAAACCAGATCTTTATTTCTCTTTCCGCCTCTTCCGGCTTATCAGAGCAATGCATCAAGTTCCTTACCGCTCTTCCGTCAATTCCCGCCAAAGCGTATGAATCAAGGGTAAGATCGCCGCGTATGGTCCCGACATCGGAAGTAGTCGGTTCTGTTCCGCCTACCAATTTTTTTACGATATTTATCGACTGATTGCCTTCAATGACCATGGCTGCAACCGGGCAGCATGTCATATAATTCACGAGTTGGCCGATGATATCCCTGCCATACTCGATAGCTTCTTTTTCAACCGGCATTCCGTTCGCCTCTCTTTCCTTTACGATCTTCTCCCCTTTTGATAAAAACCAGGCATCGTCTTTATTATAGTGTGTCCAGCATTGCTCTGCGGTCGGCACGACTAATTTAAGGGCGGCTATCTTCAATCCTGTCCTCTCGATCCTCTTGATAATTTCACCGACAAGCGATCTCTGGACTCCATCCGGTTTGATAATGGCAAATGTTCTTTCTTTTTTTGGATGATTCATATTGATTTAGGATTATTAGATCAACAGGATCGGCAGAGCTGCTATAATGCTCCCTCGCAAATCTGTGCATCTGTGATAATCTGTATTAAAATCTGTTTTAATTTGTACTTATCCCAAGAATTCTTTTACCTTATCGCTAACTTGGGTCGGAGTCAAGCTCGATTTGACGATATAGTCAACCGCGCCCATCTCCTTGCCCTTTTTTTTATCCTCTTCCGTTCCCAAATTGGTAAGCATGATCACAGGCACTTCCTTTGTCTTAGCGTCTTTTTTCAATTCAGCCAAAACGGAAAAACCGTCAAGCTGAGGCATAATTATGTCTAAAAGTATGATATCAAAATCATCCTTTTTAGCTTTTTCCAGGCCGTCTGATCCGTTGGTGGCGACCATAACGGTAAAACCGTTGGTCTCAAATTTAATCTTATACATCGACCCCAACACGCTGTCATCTTCCACAATCAAGACTTTTTTTGTTTTTGGCATATAACATGATAGATTTACACAAATTACTTGCAAATTTACACAGATTGTTTTATTTGTGTTAATTTGTTTTAAATTTGTGTGAATTTGTGTATTACTAATTAGTCACGCATCCGCCGTTTCCCGAATCAGAATTGCTTGTTCCGGAACCAAAACCTGGAGCCGGAGTGGCTGAAGATAATTTTGCGCCGCATTCTTCCGGCCGATTTTCAAATCCAAAGCAAACCGCTTCCAAAATGCTTGCGGAATCCCTTTCTGAATTGACCTTCTTTCCATTAATGACTAAAGTCGGCGAGCCCTGAACTCCGTATTTCTGATTATCAGCCTTATATATATCAAACGGGGGGAAGCTTGACGCCCAATTATTTTTATCATTGAATTTTTCCTTTACCTTGAACTGCTTGTCATAACCGGCAACGCAGGCATTCATTTTTTTCGTATCAACGCCGACAGACTTCAAGCATTGTTCGGATTCTCCCTTTTCCAGGAAACAACCAAGATATTTTTTAAATTTATTCGCATCCTCTTTGATGCAGGATTGTCGCAGCTGTTCATCAATCTCTTTCTCGCCGTGCATGGCATAGTCAACGAATTTCAGGTCAAATTTGATCTTATCGCCCAATGCGTCCAAAACCGGCAGCATCCCTTTTTCAATCTGGGTCCCGTACGGACAATGACTCATTACGAACAACTCCACTTCCGGCTTTTCTTTTTTCGGAATATCCGCGTTTTCCGCTTCGTCAGATCCATCCGCAGAAGCCTGGTCCTTATTCTTTTCCGCCTCTATCTCTTTTATATTCATAGCCTCTGGGAAAAAAATCTCGCCGTCCTTTGTCGCGTAAGATGTTATTTCCTGTCCGCCCGGCAACGCGACCTTGATCTTATATAATCCGAATTCTTCGGTGACTTCCCTTATCTCGACCTTATCGCCCGGCTTAAGCAGATTCTCATTGATAAACCCGGCAATTTTCGTTTTAACCTCATCAGAAGACAGCTTGACTTGCTTTTTCCTGTTCAGATTCAAGCTGCATCCGGTCGCGATAAAAACCAAAACCAAACTTAAGATTATTATTTTTTTCATACAAGAATTTTTATATTATAATATTTTAATTCTAACCCATTACACAGATATAAGCAAAGATTATTTCGTATTACACCCAGGTAACGCTGGCGATCTGATCTTCCGATTCCTTGAAACGCATCAATCTCACTCCCTGCGTGTCCCTGCCCAATTCATTGACTGATTTGAACGGCAGCCTGATCACCTGTCCTTTTTCTGAAATGATGACAAGGTCCTTTTCCATCATCGTTTCCATATTGACAACGAATGCGTTGGTCAATTTTCCGGTTTTGGAAGTGATTTTCGCCGTCTTGATTCCGGAGCCTCCTCTTCCCTGGACTTTATAATTATTTAAGCCTGTGCGTTTGCCATAACCCTGATCCATGACCGCCAAGATCTGATATTTCTTGATTTTCTCTTTATCGGTTCTGATCACGCCCATGCCGACCAACACATCGCCTTTTCGCAGACGGATGCCGCGCACGCCAGCAGCATTCCTGCCCATATCGCGGACGTCATCTTCTTCAAAACGAATAGCCTGGCCGTCAGCGGTAACCAAAAGGATCTGATCGGCTCCGCTAGTCGGCTTCGCCCAGATCAATTTATCATCATCTTTTATCTTGATCGCAATCAATCCGGAACGGCGGACGTTAGAGAACGCATTGATCTCGACTTTCTTGACAAGACCTTGTTCGGTCGCGAAAAATAAATATTTATTATTTTTATTTATCTTATCTAACGGCAATACCGAAGTTACCTTTTCAGTCTGCATCAATTGCAGGAAGTTTACGATCGCCTGTCCTTTGGCGGTACGGGCCGCCTGCGGGATTTCATACGCTTTCAGCTGGAAAACGCGGCCTTTGGTCGTAAAGAAAAGGATGTCATCATGGGTCATGGTGGTGAACATCATCTCCACCATGTCCTCTTCTTTTGTCGTCAGTCCGACGACGCCTTTACCGCCCCTGCCCTGCACCTTGAAAGTGTCTGGCGTAACACGCTTGATGTAACCATCTCTAGTCATCAATACGACCGCTTCTTCATTCGGCACCAAATCTTCCATTGAAAAATCCTTGATGCCATGAGCCATGATCTGAGTCCTGCGCTCGCTTTCATATTTGCTTGCCAGATTCGCAGTTTCATCTTTGATGATGCCCGAAATCTTAGCCGGTGATTTTAAGATGCCTTCTAGTTCCTTGATCAATGCCATTTTTTCCTTCAATTCATTTTCAATCTTCAATCTTTCAAGGTTAGCCAAATTCTGCAATCTCATTTCCAAAATCGCGATCGCTTGGCGCTCTGATAATTTGAATTTTTTCATCAAATTTATCTTCGCTACCTCCTTATCCTTGGATTCCTTGATTGTCTTTATAATAGCGTCAATGTTACTTAAAGCTATCATCAGCCCTTCTAAGATATGAGCCCTGTCGCGCGCCTTGTCCAGATCAAACTGAGTCCTGCGCTTTATGACTTCGATCCTATGCTTGATGAATTCCTCCAAAACCATTTTCAAGGTCAAAACCTTCGGCTGGATGCCGTCAATCAAAGCCAGCATGTTTACGTGAAATGTTTCTTGCAATTGAGTTTGCTTGAACAAGCTGTTCAAAATCTTTTTCGGATAAGCATCTCTCTTCAATTCAACAACGACACGCACGCCATCCTTATCAGATTCATCGCGCAAATCCCTTATCCCCTCGATTTTTTTATCTTTAACCAAGTCGGCAATTTTCTCTACCAATGTCGCTTTATTAACCTGATAAGGGATTTCGGTGATTATGATCTGGGAGGAGCCGCTCTTTGTCTCGGAAATATCAGCCCTGCCGCGCATGACGATTCCGCCCTTGCCGGTCGCATAAGCTTGTAAGATATCTTTCTTATTATAAATGATACCGCCGGTCGGGAAATCCGGTCCTTTTACGAATTCCATCAAATCCTCGATCGTAGCTTCCGGATTCTCAAGCAGATGGATGACAGCATTGCTCAATTCTCCCAAGTTATGCGGAGGGATATTGGTCGCCATACCGACGGCGATACCCATAGTTCCGTTAAGCAGAAGGTTCGGAACCTTTGCCGGCAATACTCTCGGTTCATTTTGCGAACCGTCGAAGTTCGGAGTGAACTTGACCGTATTCTTCTCGATATCAAAAAGCATTTCCTCGGCCAGATGGGAAAGTTTTGCCTCCGTATAACGCATGGCCGCCGCGTTATCTCCGTCCATAGAACCGAAGTTACCTTGTCCTTTGACCAAAACTTGGCGCATGGAAAAATCCTGGGCCATACGGACCATAGAATCATACACAGCGGTATCGCCGTGAGGATGATATTTACCGAGCACTTCACCGACGACAGTCGCCGATTTCCTGAACTTTCCGCCAGCCCTAAGACCGATATCCCACATGGCGTAAAGGATTCTCCTATGTACCGGCTTCAATCCGTCGCGGACATCAGGCAAGGCGCGGGAAACGATAACGCTCATAGCGTAATCCAGATAGGATTTACGCATTTCATTGATGATCGGCTGCGGTTCAACGATGCCGAATTCAGTCATTGTCTTTTCGGTTACGACAAGACTGCGGACATTTCCGTTTTCATTTATCTGCATCTCCTCCTGAAGTTCCAATTTTTTAGTATCTTCAATCTTCTCCTCAAACGCCTTCCTGTCTATTTTCGCCCCTTCCTCCTTTTTCTTAGATTGTTTCTTGTTATTGTCTTTTTTCATATATAAACAATTAATAAACTATCAGTGTAATCACGTGCTTTCACGTGCTAATCAGTGGTTCTGACATTTTCCAATCTCATCTTAAGCTCTTTTATTTTATCTTCGCCATTGACCGGCAATTTATTTCCTGTTCCATCCTGCCCGGCATTCCCTAGGCTATCCAGCCCGTCTTTCGCTTCCTGCATGACCGAATCCAGTTCCTGAAAAATTTCGCCTAACTCCTGTTTTTCGCCTTGTGGCGCGGTCATGGCTGTTTCCTGGAAAATATTTTTGACATTAAAAATCCAGACTACGAACACCAAAACCATAAAAAAAGAAATCCCGCTCCACATTATCATCTTTTTCTGCGTATCCTCTCTTTGTCTTTGTCCAAAATTGAAAATAATCTCCGGTTCACCACGAGACAGCGTAGCTGTTTTTCGTGGCCCTTCTTTTTTTAAAAATTCTCTTGATTCCGGCAATAAATCAGAAGGTTTTATAATCCCCCTAACCTCCTTTGCCAAGATGGCTTTATATTTGCTTGCTTTTTTTATTTTTTTCACTTCGATTTTATGCGCTTTTTTTGGCATAATTTGGAATTATAAACTCAAAATGACTAATTCCGTTTCTTCCTGCGGCAAATCCCTCTTGCTTATCTTCAATTTCTCTTCATATCTCGGCGCCAGCCCGAGTTCTTTCACGAATTTATCAACTCCATCAATATCCAATTTCAAGCCTTCGACTTTATAATGCATCGGGATAACGATTCTCGGTTCAATCTGGGATATGACTTCGACAGCCTGCTTCGCGTTCAGGTTATAAGTTCCGCCGACCGGAATCAAAAGAATGTCCGTCCCCTCCAATTCTTCCAGCTGCTTCGCGTCCAAAATCTGTCCCAGATCTCCCAAATGGACAACCTTTATGTCATCTATCGTAATCCTATATATGACGTTTTTTCCTCTTTCCTTCCCTTCTTTTTCATCATGATAAGAATCGACTCCTTCGATAGCCACTCCTTTTATATCATATTCTCCGGCAGCATCTACGATAAAAGGAGTCCCCCTTATAGCGCTCTTATTGTTATGATTATAATGATCATGGCTGATTGTCACGATGTCCGCCTCAAGGCTGGGAACTTTCAATCCGATTGTCTTATCAAATGGATCAGTAACGACAGTCACGGCATCCGAACCCGTCTTATCCTGCAATTTGAAACATGAATGGCCTAGCCAGGTAATATACATAAATTTACAACCCCCTTTAACAAAGGGGGTTAGCCCGTCTCGACTCGAGCCGAGGGGATTTTTCACCTTAATTAATATACCTTTATTTTACAGCATTTTCCGCTAACTATCAATAGTTAACACTATATGTCTATGCTTTTTTGGATAAATTAAAATTAGCTAAAATTAGCTAATTTTAATATTATTTTTAGTCTAATCATGCTTTGTTTTTGCCCAAAACAGATTTGATTCTTTCGCGTATCATAGCAATAGTATCTCCATCGATTTCCATTGTCGGCTTCGGCTGTCCTAGCCCCAGCCATTTTCTTTCTACCGCCAGACGTATTCCCTCTCCATCAATGCCGATTTTTCCATCTTTAGATATGAAGATATCCATTCTTTTGCCGTTGTAAATCAAATCATTTATCTCAATCACATTGCCTCTCGTGACAACCCCTTTCGCATGCGCGCCCTTTATGTCTAATAAATCATTAATCCCTTCCTGCACATTTCCGCCGGCGAAAATTTTCATATAACCAGCTTTCTGATCCGATGTAAAATCTTCCGGTAGTCTGGCAAATGCTTCTTTGAAAGCTGATTGATGATAATCAACGTTGATTTTTTCACTTAACTCAAAAAACTCTTTTGCATCCTCGGCAGTGTTGAACTTATTGTCATTCAAAAAATAAAGCTTTATCCTTTCGCTCCCATTGATGCCGTCCTCGATTTTTATTCCGGCTTTTTCCGCCCATTCGATATTTATGTTCTTATCTTTCACTATATTCTGAAAAGCGAGCCGGCTCTGCGTTGCATCCATCAGATCAAGAGACTGGGCTCCTTGCGGCATATTTTCTTTTATAAGCGCTCTTGTCAGATATTGGCCCAGCGCTTCTCCGTCAGCCGGTTTTGTTATTTTCTGCGCCTGCTCAAGCGCTTTTTTAATATCCCCAAACTCCCTATCTTCAATATTTTTTATATCCCTTATGATTTCATCTGCCGGCTCCCCTCTTAAATCATCCCAATTCTTTGAATCTGAAATTCTGTCAAGCAAATCAGCATTATTACCGCGTTCAAATGCCAATGGCGCTTCCTCCTGCATCTTAATCAAATCAGAATAAGGGGTTTCCGATTTTGTATTGGCCCCGAAATCATAGGAAATTTCTTTTTCTCCCGTAACTCCCCTTCCCTGCAAAATATTCTCATAATTCTCACTTGTTCTCGGCGCGTTCGGATGTTCGGTAAAAAATGATCTGAATATTTGATTATTTTTTAAAATACTATTGCCGGCAACGCCATCCAGTTCCGATATATCCGATATAAAAGAATTTTCCGCTTTCAAATCATCAAACACTGAATTCCATTTTATTTCCCTTAACTTATCAGGGCTAAGATTATCCAAATCATCATTCGCATCCAACCCGTATTTTATCGGATTTTCAGCTATTGCGTCTTTAATCTTGTCCACATTAAAAGTCTTTAAGACTTCCATTACCTTATCACTTTCCGCATGTAAATCAAAACGCGCTTCCAGTTGTTTTTCCGCAACAGTCCAGACTGAATCGCCTTTTTCAATTTCCACTTTTTCAGCAATTTCTAAAATTTCCGGCTCCTCTATTTTTTCAGGGAAAATTGGTTTTTCCTGGGGGATGGGCGCGACAATTTCCGATTCTTTGCCATCCCAAATTCCTTCCAGTCTATGTAAAATATCCCCGGCATTTTTCACTATTTCCGGGGCTAATAAAGCAAAAGTTTCAACAGCAACTCCCGCGATTACTGCCTTGCCTGCGGTCTGGGCATATCTTGCTCCCAAAGCCAAAGTATCCACTTCTCCATAATGGCCAACCAGCCTGTCGCAATCTTTTAAAAATAATTCAAAAGAATTTTTTGTAACCTTTCCATTCTTGACCGCCCATTCAATATCTTTTCTTAAAATACTTTGCAGTATTCCGGTTGCAACTCCCGGCTCCGCCTTTTGCAATCTTTTAAGCAAATCTTCCGGTAAATTTTCCGTATAGATTTTATTCAATATTTCTCCGGAAATAACGCCATCGTTTTGAGTTGCTTTAAATTTTGCCTGTTCATACAACCTCCAAGCCTCATCCGCCGCTTCATTAATATCTTTAATCCTTGTCTTGTTTATCACCTCTTCATTTTTGAATCTCGCTTCTTTTGCCGCCTCCGCACCTCTTGAAAAAAACTGTGCCCCCAAAGTTACGTAACGCAAAGGGGACCCTGCCGTCCAACCGGCGATATCCGCAATCGTCCTTCCCCACTTCAAGGCGCCGCCCGTAATATTTCCGATATTTTGCGCTTGTTGTAATCCTTTAATTTTTTTATCCGCCTCTATAATCTGTTTTCTAGCATTATTCTCATCCTTCCTATACGTTTCCGCGAGCGCGGACAAAAACCTATTCTTATTGGACTCTCCCGCGGCAAATTCACAAAGCTCGGCAAGCTTCCTGCTCTTCCATTCTCGCGCAAAAAATCCCATATTGCGAAAACCGAAACCGATTTTTTTTCTTTCCCCGGCGGGCATTTGCTTAATTTCCTCCTGAAATTGCCTTATTTCTTCTTCTCTGATTCCCGCCC
Organism: uncultured Gammaproteobacteria bacterium; assembly: GCA_964360445.1. Taxonomy (GTDB): domain Bacteria; phylum Patescibacteriota; class Patescibacteriia; order Patescibacteriales; family JAKAJF01; genus CAYHWE01. The sequence goes on from CAYHWE010000021.1 coordinate 14,360, forward strand.
CCTCCGGTATCTCCTCGCCCGATTCCAGCGCCTTAATTTTTCTCTCAATATCCGCCAGCTCTTTTTGCAATCTCATTATCCTGACCCCATCCATGCCGGCCTTTTCTACTTCTTCCAATTCTTTTTCCAACCCCTCCTTTTTCCTGATTAATACAAGAACATCTCCGGTGATTCCGATTCTTTCTTCGTTAGATAATTCGGAATCAACCGCCTCATCATATTCTTCCGGCAGAGATACATCTGCCGATTGGGGAAATTTAGAAATTTTATTATGACCTTTTATTCTCCCTTTGATTTCCTTAAGTAAATTCTTCGTCAATTCTAAAAATTTTTTCTGATCTTCATAATCTTTTGATAAAACCATTCCTTTCTCTTTTTTGTAGTTATCTATAAAATCTTTTATTTCCGCCTTAAGATTATTATCAGCTATGCCAACAAATATTTCCTGCAATTTATTGTTTGAATTAAAAATATCTATAAGGCATTTTTTTGATTCTTTTTCATTTTTTTCATCAAGATTTTTTTCAATAAACTTTGTTTCCGGCTTCTTTTCATTAAAAAGTTTTTCCAGTTCTTCGTTGTAACCATCAAATATTTTTCGAACCGCCTCATTTTCATCCCGTGCAAGCTTATTGATCTGCTCCTTGTTTTTCTTCATAAACACTGAAACCGACATTTTTCCGAATGATGAAGAAAAATTATTATTAAATCTTATTCCTTTGCCGCTAATTACGGCTTCTCGCTTTTGTTGATAAATTAAACCAGCCAAATCAATCAAGAAATCCTTTGCGGATTTTTCCCTTTTTACATCCTTAAAAGCGCCAAACAACTTTTCCTGCTCATCATCAGTTATGCCAACACTCGGTTCCTTTGTTTTATCCGTCTTTATTTCTTCTGATACTTGATTTTCCGCCAAATCGCGAGCCGCCTGCATATCACCCTCTTCAGGAGAAATGCCTGAAGAAACAACCACATCTTTAACGGGTTGCGCAGAAATCTTTTTTAATTTAGCGTCATCTGTTCCATTTTTGACACTACTCTCTTCCAATTCGCGCTCTATTCTTCTTATTTTTCTTTCTTTGCTTTCAAGCCTTGCTACGATATTTTCTTTGAATTGACTGAATTTCTTTAGCGAAGCATCATCCTTATTTTCATCCGCTTCTCTAATTTTTTTATTAACATCTATCAATTCTTGCTTTATTTCTTCATACTGCTTTTTCGCTTTATTTAATTTGCTGTCATTTAAAATTTCAACTTTTGGTTCTTGTTTTTTAAATTCAGCTTCCTTTTTGCCGGTTTTATTTTTCCCTTCTTCAAGAAATTTCTTTTTAGCATCTAAAGCTTTATTTAACTCCCTCCGAAAAAATTTTACATCTTTTATGTATTTAGATATTTCGCTTCTTGGGGCGTTATTCCGTTTTAATTCAGCTTCTTTCAGCTTGCGCCTCAATTCTTTTTCCTGCTCATCTATCAATCTCAGAATAGAAACTTTTTTTGAGGACTCCTTTGCTTTTTCTTTTTTTGCGCTGGCAATAACATTATCAGTCTTACTTTCTTCTTCGTTAACAATCGCCTTTCTGCCGGCTTCTGCGCCATTTTCAGCTTCAAAAATAACCCCGGCTTTCTGATTATTCTCATTAGAAGCCACTGGTTTTTTATTATTTTTCCGACGCTCTTCCTCCATTTCTTTTATTCTTTTTTCCGATTCTTCAAACCCAGTTCTTGCAAGCGCGGCCTTAGCCTCTTCAGCCGCCTTTTCTAAATCATTTTTTAATTCAATATTTGAAAGCTCCCGAGTTAATTCTTCAATATTTTTTTCATGTTCTTCTTTCTTTTCCGGGGATGTTCTTTTATTGTTCACTACGCTTTTAGAGACACTAACCTTTTTTCTTATTTCTTCAAGCCTTTTATTTAAATCATTTTTTTTCTCTTCCGCCTCTTTTTCAGCTTCATCTATAACTTTCTCCGCATCTTCTTTTTCGTCCGGAGCGCCGCCTTGGATTATTACGCCATCCAATAATGATCGGCCACTATGGATACTTTTGGAAACATAATCTTCGGCTGCGCTTTGCAAACCACGAACCACGTCTTGCTTTTTTTCAACATCAAAACCGCTTTCTTTTAAAAATCCGCCTAAATCATTGAATGCTTTGATTGCTTTTCTTGGCCCCATACAATTAACCTTTTATTTCTTTTTTAATTTTTTGAATCTCTCTTTCTTCTATTTTACTTATTATCACCATGATTCTCTCGTCTCTTTTTTTCTCTATTTCTTTTATTTTACGCAAAAAATCCTGATAGGCTATTTTCATCTGCTCTATCCCATCTTCTTCGCTTATATGATCATCATTTTCTTCCGGCATATTATTATTTTTCAAATCCATCAATTAAGCTTTTAATTTCTTTACCGAATTCATCATCAACAGCTCTTGTCTGCTCATCCAAATACTTTGCCTCCAAAATATTCACAAACCGATCTATTTGCGCGGGCGTCATTTTTGGCAAAATCGCAACCCAGGCATTTTTCACATCTTCAGGCATATTGGAATCTCTAAGCAAAGCGGCCAGTTTAGCCACCTGTAACCTGATATTTTCCGCCAAAATTTCTTCTGTTTTTTGAGTTACATCATCCATATTTTTATCTCGAAAAATATTTATTTTCATCGTCAAAATCCCCCTCGCCCACTTTTTGAAAGGGGGTATTTTTTATTTCATCATGAATGAGCAGATCATCTTCCGCTTCTTTTTCTATTTCTCCATCATTTTCACTTTCCTCATTTTCAATATCATCTTCACCATCTTCATCACTTCCGCCAAGATATTCATCCGGCGCGACCGCTTCCTCGCGATTATGCAGGCTGACTCCGGAAACGCCCTGATCAATCATATTTTCATACTGTTCTTTCGTGATCATGATTTCTCTCGGCTTGGAACCGTTAGACGGACCGACAACGCCTGCCTCCTCGAGCAAGTCCAAGAGACGGGCTGCGCGCGCATAGCCGACGCTCAGACGGCGTTGCAGATATGAAGCCGATGCCTTGCCGGAATTGATGACCATTTCTTTCGCCTCTAAAAGCAAGTCATCGCTGTCGTCATTCCCGACGCCGCCAAGACCGACGCCGCCGATTCCGCCGACTTTCTGCCTGTCGGTAATGCCTTCGACATAATTCGGCTCGCCGCATTTTTCTTTGATATAATTAACGATTTTCTTGATTTCATTGTCATCGATATAGCCGCCCTGTATCCTTTTCGGTTTCTGCAATTCAGCGGTTGAGAAAAGCATATCTCCCCGCCCCAAT
>CAYHWE010000022.1:0-15380 GCA_964360445.1 uncultured Gammaproteobacteria bacterium
TTGAGGCAATGGCTTGCGGTTGCCTTGTTCTTGCGTCCAATGATAATCTAAAAGGTGAAATTGATACTCGGCTTGTTATAGAAGAAAGAAAAGCAGAGAAAGTGGCAAGGTGTCTGGTTGAGGTTATATGTTTGTCCTACGAGGAAAAACAAAAAATCATTTCCGATAATATAAAACTTGCCCAGAAACACAACCTAAAGGTTCTTTCAGAAAAACTCAAGTCAGTTTTATTATCATAAAAACATTAAATTTTAATTTATGAACAGCAAGCAATTTTATGAAAAATATTGGAGTGTTAGAAATAAGCCTAGCCATCGGCCGAGATACAATATATTTTCCGAATGGATTGAGGATAATTCATCCGTGCTCGATGTTGGATGCGGAGACGGAACATTTCTGAATTTTTTGAAAGGACAAAAACGGGGTCTTAATCTGACAGGTGTTGATATATCGGAACAGGCGTTATCAGTTTCTAAAGAAAGAGGGTTTGAGATGATTCAGGCTGATGTTTCCAACACATTACCATTTAAAGATAAGACTTTTGACTATTCGGTATGCTCAGAAGTCTTGGAGCACATTGCCAATTCTGAAGATTTGCTCAATGAAATGCGACGCGTTTCCCGAAAAGGTGTTTTGGTATCAATACCAAACATCGCGTTATGGAAGCATAGGTGTAGATTATTTTTTCTTGGAAGTTTTCCGATTCAATGGCTTTTGGAGCCTAGGGAGCATATTCGTTTTTTCTCCATAAAAGATTTTGTAAAAACAGCTAATGCTTCAGGGTTTACTGTTAGAAAGATGGAAGTAAGTTCGGGAACAAGAATTTTGAAAAATTTTTGGCCTAATCTTTTTGCAGATCAGGCATGTTTTCTTTTGGAATAATTATGAAATTTTTTACTTTATTGAAGGGTCACAAAAGAGAAATAATGATTTTTTCCGCGATTTTTCTTGTCTTTGTCGGACTTCGCTTGTTTGGCGTCCATCTGCCTTATCATCAAGACGAGTGGAAGAATGTGTCAGCATCAAGAACTGTTGAGGGGGCAGGCGCTTTTTTCGCTCATCCTCCGCTTATGCAGATGATTTTTGTCGCCGGCAATTTTATTTTTGGCGGAGATTATATGCGAGTCCTTCCTTTTTTGTTTTCCATCGCTTCTCTTTTTTTGCTTTATTTTGTCGTCCGCAATCGTCTGGGCAAGAAAGAAGCTTTATGGTCCGCCGCTCTTTTTTCGATTTGCTTTTACAATATTTTAGGTTCGCTTTCTCCGGATGTGGATGGGGCGATACTGCCTTTTTTATTTCTTGTCGCCGTATTTTCTTACGATAAATTTGCGCCAACATTAGAGTCCAAAAAAGATTGGAAATGGCTGTCATTGCTTGTCGTTGCTTTATTGGTTGGGTTTCTCATCAAATTGAGCTTCATCCTCGTTATCGGAACGATACTTATCGATTATGTCTGGAGCCACTACAGGAAAATGAACAGAAGGGAAATTTTTTTCAGCGTCTTGGGGATATTCGGGTTTGGTCTGGCTTATGTCGCTCTTCTTTACGGGATTAGGTTTGTCTACCCCGCTTTTGATATGAGCATTATGATGGGACATGCCAAACAATTTACCGAGGAAGGTAGGAATTGGATACAGATATTTGTTCAGGGACTGAAGGCGATATATTATCTTTCTCCACTTTTAATAATACCAGTTTTATTTATAAACAAAGATATTTTTAAAAAAACTAGAATATTTTTTATTTATCTTATTTTAGGTTTTATTTTTTACTTTATTTTATTTGATTTTTCCAGGGGAGCTTTGGATAAATATATTATGTTCGCGATTGTTCCATTGTCAGTGATAGGCGGGGCGATTTTTGCCAATATTTTTAAGAATATTAATTCGCTAAAAGAAAACAGGATTGGCCGCTTCGTGATTCTGGGCATTATCCTCTCCGGTTTCCTTATCTCTTTGAATTTCACTTCGCACTCAATCGTCCCTCTTTATCCGAAAACAGAGTGGTTTGGAAAAGTTATTCATTTTGAATGGAATTTTTTGAATCCTTTTCACGGCGGTTCTGGTCCATTAGGTTTTTATGTTTCTTTCTTGTTTATAGCTTTTTCATTCATTGTATCTGCTGTTTTGGGAATAATGGGATTACTGAAAAAAGATTGGAGGATTGGAATAAGTGTCGGTTTAATAATTATCGGCATTTCTTACAATCTAATTTTTACCGAAGAATTTTTGTTCGGTAAAATAAACGGTAGCGCGCCGAAAGTCTTGCGCGAGGCAGTTTCTTTTATTGGCAGTTCGCCTCAGATAAAAAATGTTCTCACATATAATGACATTGGAAATAATGAACTTTCAAAGATACGCAAATATGCCGGCAGAATATACGCCACTCCGCAATCTGAAGACGGATACAGAAAAAAATTCGCGGAACACATCGCGGTTAACGGGGGATATTTTCTAGTCGTGGACATTCCCCATATCAATCCAGAAAGTTTTTACGGCGAATTTTTCGCAAAGTGTAAGGTGGAATTTGAGGCTAGGAACAAGAAGATAGAAGCCAAAGTTTATGACTGCAAAAATTCGGAGGATTTTTTAGCGAATTTGACAAAATAACGCTTCCGTGCTAGTCTTTCAGTAGATTTTTTCGAGATATTTATTCAGTTTTTTGTCATTTAAATACAAAGAAAAGGAGGAGGTAAATGTATTATTTAATAGGAGTGGCAATAATTTTTGCAGTCATATTGATGTCTTTACTTTTTACTTTATTCGAGCTAATGGATAGATTAAACATCGCTCGCTATGAAAGTAAAAAAGCCGAAATACACAGCCTTTTTAAATATTGGCCCATATCCATATGGGTAATATGCTGGAATGGATCCTGGACCGTGATGGGATTAAACAATCGTTTCGAGAAAAGAAAGAAAGGAGGACAGATTGAAGAATGATGGTAGAGGTAATGTAGCCGAAAGAGTCATGTATGTTCCATCATACGCTCTTTCAAAGAAAGATCCATCTCGGTTGACCGTCATGAGTTTGGAGACGGCGAAAAGGGGGATACAGATGATGAGGAAGGGCTTGGGCGATAAAATAGTTTTTTCCACCGCTTATAAATGGTGGGAAACTGAAGCCAAACTAAAAAAAGATTTGGCTGAAGAAAACGGGCTAGTCGGAGATGATTTAGTGGCGATCATTCCGTTCGTGACTCAAAGCTACGATGAAGCCACAAAGCTTTTTGACATCGTGGCTAATCCCGACGCCGAGATTATAGTCGTCGGCCAAAAGTATCACATCAAAAGAGCGGCTAAAGCTCTGACATTCTTATTTAAAAATGTCAGAGTCGTGAAAGTTCCAACAGGGATGGAGAGACAACTTGATCCTTCTTGGTTGAAAAGTGTCTTGTGCAGTTCCACAATGTTAAATTTCATTTTGTGGAATTGGTTTTTCGGTCTCATCACCCCCTGGATGATGAGGCGACAGATGAGGAAACAGAAAGGAGGATAAGATAATCCTCATTGATTATGTTCACATAAATAATCAATGGGGATTTTTGTTTGTAAAAAGACAGAAAATTTGGCATAGTTTAAAGATAATCGCAAATATAATGACAGAAGATAAGAAAAAACTTAAAGAATATTTCGATAGGATCGCCCCGAAGCATCACTATTGGAGGGATAAGAATCGGTACTATTATTCCTATATAGAAAATCATATTTCTTTTATTGTTCCTCAAGGGAAAAAAGTTTTGGAGATTGGTTGCGGAACTGGAGAATTTCTTATCAGGTTAAAACCAAGCAAGGGGCTTGGTATTGATATAAGCGAAAAAATGATTGAAATGGCCCAGTCTAAAAATACTGGCAAGGAAATTGAATTCAGAGCGGGCGAAATTGATGATGTGGATGAGATTTTTGATTACATAATAATTTCCGACTTGATTGGATATTTGCCCGATATTGAAGAATTCTTCCGGAAATTAGAAAAGGTGACGCATTCAAGCAGTCGGATTATTATCACCCAATACAGCAAGCTTTGGGAACCGGTGTTGGATATTGCTTCTAAAATCGGCTTGAGAATGCCATCCATTGAGCAAAATTGGATATCACAAACTGATATTAAAAATTTTCTTCATCTTTCTGATATGGAAACGATTAAGTCCGGCTCAAAGATTTTATTTCCGAAATATATTCCGATAATCTCGCGACTTTTCAATGAATTTTTAGTTAATATGCCATTTTTTGATAAGCTTGGTCTGGTTAATTTTGTTGTTGCCCGTCCATCAAATAAGCGCAAAAATGACAACCCGTCAATTTCCATAATTGTACCGGCGAGAAATGAAGCTGGCACTGTGAAAAAAATAGTTGAAGAATTGCCGAACCTGGGAAAATTTACGGAAATTATTTTTATTGAGGGACATTCAAAAGACAATACGCTGGAAGAAATCAAGAAAGTCGTCAGTTCCTACAAAGGTCCGAAGATTTTGAAATACGCTGTTCAGGAAGGGAAAGGGAAGGGTGATGCCGTGCGGAAAGGTTTTGATATGGCGATCGGCGATATTTTAATGATTTATGACGCTGATATGACGGTGCCGGCCGGTGAGGTCTATAAATTCTATGACGCCATAGTCAGAGGTAAGGGGGATTTCATAAACGGATGTCGATTGGTCTATCCTCAAGAAAAGGAGTCAATGCGAGCTATCAATTATGCTGGAAATAAATTTTTCGGTCTGATGTTCAGTTGGATTCTTGGGCAACCCATTAAAGACACTCTTTGCGGGACAAAAGTTCTGTGGAAAAAAGATTATGAAGATATAAAAATTAATCGAAAATTTTTCGGCGACTTCGATCCTTTCGGAGATTTTGATTTGCTTTTTGGCGCTGCGAAGCTTAATCTAAAGATTATTGATCTTCCAGTTCGATACAAAAGCCGAATCTATGGCTCAACAAACATTAGCCGTTTCAAGCACGGCTGGCTTCTTATAAAAATGATGTTTTTCTCCATGAGAAAGATTAAATTTAGATGAATAACTAAGCTTCTTTGTGTTTACGAAAAAATTTTGATATTTTCAAAACAATTAATATGAAATATAATAATTATTATAAACATGACAAAGAAAATTGAAGTCGTCATATTTGTTTTTTTTCTAATATTGAGCGGTTTTTTTGCTACATATAAGCTCAAGGAAAGTCCGTCGGTATGGTACGACGAAGGTTTTTATGTTCAAGTTGCTTCAAACTTATCTATCCATGGAAAGTACGGTTTACAACTCTTACCAGGAGAAATTGAGCCTGTTTCAAGGTTGGTAACTGTTAGTTACCCACTAATTTACCCATTAGCTTTGGCGTTCAAAATATTTGGTCATAATATATTAGTCGCGCGCGGAGTCATGGTTTTCTTTATTTTGGGATTTATTTCAGGGGTTTATTTGCTCGCAAGAAGAACTATTGGAATTTCCTATGCTTTAGGTGCTGTTGCTTTGATCGTAACATTCGCGCCTTTGTATGGTAACGGAAAAAGTGTTTTAGGTGAAGTTCCCGGACTTTTTTTTCTGACCCTTTCTCTTTTGAGTTTGGATAGAGCATTGTCCAACGGTAAAAAATCTCGTCTCGGATTTATTTTTACCGGACTATTTGCCGGCTTATGCGCTTCAACCAAGCCTATTTTTCTTGTATTTTTGCCGGCAATAGCTTTGACGTTATTTATTAAGTGGCATTATGGGAAATTAAGCAAGCGAAATATATTTTTGTTAGCCGTCTCTGTTTTAGTCCCCTTGATAATCTGGGTTCATATTCAATTTAGTTTTAATGCAAATATAACTAACATACTTTCATATTACATCAAGCCATTTCAAGAGAAAAGTGTTTACGATTTCATTTTTGAAAACTTGAAGCATTTTATTTCCGACAGCGGACCAATTTATCTTCTGATTATGATATTCGCGTGGCTATCAGGTTTAATAATCCGAAGACGAAAAAAAATTGAAGTATCAGCTTCAGAGATAACATCTTTTGCTTTTTCCATATTAATTTCGTTGGCTTATCTTAGAACGAACGGCTGGTATCGTTTTATTTTTCCGGCGCAGGCAATTTCTTTTATTTATTTTCCTAAATCTTTGTCATTATTAGCGGAATTTGTCGGAGAAAAATTGAAATATCCAATCTTTTCTCGCACAATAAAGTTTTTTTGGGTCATTCCTGTTTTTGCTTTTTCGGTTTTGGGGATATATCAAATTATGTTCAATTCATTTATCGCCGAGGCTTACAAAAGCGACAAGACGGCTTTTTGGGAAAATTATTTTAAAAATATTCAAAGCGAACAAATAATTTTTTTTTATAACACTCCTGAAGTTGCCGCTTTAAATTTTGGCGCGAAGTATTATCAATATATTTCTCCCAATGGAAGGGAAATAGGAAATTCAGGACTTAGTGTTATAGATTTAGGTATTCCAGACAGTATAATTTTAAGAACAGACGCTTTTGAAGGCAATGAAAATCGTTTTTCAAAATATAGGGCGCAGATGAAAGCTTATAAATACACTATCTTAATAAGAAAATGAAAATTTGTTTTTTTGGCATATACGATCCGTCATATTCGAGAAATAATATTATACTTACAGGTCTTAAAAAAGCCGGAGTGGATGTTGTGGAGTGCAGGGCGGACTGGCGGGACACTTGGAGGTATGTGAAATTATGGAGATCGCTTCGTGCTTTGAAAAATCAATATGACTGCGTATATGCCGCTTATCCTTCTCCTGTGGCAACCATAGTCGCAAGGTTGGTTTCGCGAAAGCTTGTCATTTCAGACGCTTTTTATTCTATGTATGATGCCGTGGTTATCGACCGTAAAGAGATTCCTTTTTGGCACCCAAGAGCCGTCAAACTGCTTTTATTGGATTGGCTTGGCGTTATGTTGGCGCACGCAGTAACCGTGGACACGGAGGAACACAAAAAATATTGGTCTTCGTGGTTTGGCGTAAATAAAAATAAAATACACGCGTTGTATCTTGGATTCAATGATGAAATATTCTATCCCATGCCTGCCGTTAGGAAGGATTATTTTCTAGTTCATTTTCATGGATATTATATTCCCGTGCAGGGGGTGGATAAAATAATAGAAGTGGCTCGCCTATGCGCCGATAATCCAAAAATCCGTTTCCGTCTTGTAGGTTCCGGTCAAGATTCGGAAAAAGTCAGAAAACTTGTGGAACAATACAAACTCATTAATATTGAGTTTGTAGGAAGAGTGTCTTTGGCTGAATTAAATGCCTATATGTCTGAAGCTGATGCGGTCCTTGGAATATTTGGAGATACGCCGAAAGCAAAGCGGGCCATACCCAATAAGGTATACGAAGGATTGGCGGTCAAAAGATCTGTCATAACCATGGACACTCCGGCCGTAAGGGAAATTTTTTCCGACAGTGAAATTGTTCTAGTCAAAAATGATCCAAATTCTATGGCCCAAGCGATATCGGAACTTTCTAATAACGAAAAATTATGCGAACAACTTTCAAGATCTGGTTACGAAAAAGTTTGCAGATATAAACCGATGATGGTTGCCAAATCGCTTATCAATATAATTTCAAAATATATATCTTGATATGAAAACTAATAATTTAAAATTCACAAAAATGACATTAAATGGGGCGTATCTAATCGAGCCGCGTATTTTAAAAGATGAAAGAGGGTTTTTTACCGAGATATATAATAAAGATATTTTCAGAACTAACGGCGTCGACGACATATTTGTTCAAGACAATTTTTCTCATTCAAAAAATGGAGTCATAAGAGGACTGCATTATCAAATAGAACCCCACAACACAGCCAAACTTTTAAGATGTGTTCGAGGTGAAATATATGATGTTATTGTTGATCTGAGAAAAAGTTCTCCGACGTTTGGCAAATGGGAAGCTGTTGTGTTGTCTGATAAAAATATGAATATGATATATGTTCCAAAAGGTTTTGCTCACGGTTTTTGTGTTCTTAGCGAAGAAGCGGATGTCCATTATAAAGTGACCGATTATTATTACCCCGATCTAAGCAAAGGCTTAAGATGGAATGATCCTGACTTGAAAATCAAATGGCCCATTCTTGATCCGATAATCTTGTCGGTTAACGATTCCAAGTGGCCGTTTCTAAAAGATTGCGGGTATCAATTTGATTGATTGGAATTAATTTTTTTATGAAAGACATTTTTAACGAAACATTAACGACCGGGGCGGGCGGCATGGTGGGGAGTTATGTGGATTTTGGATACAGAATGGATCGTCGCTCCCTTGATGTCACGGATTTAAACGAAGCTCTTTCGGTGTGCCGAAAATATAAACCGAAAGCGATTATTCACTTAGCGGCGGAAACCGATGTAGATCGCTGCGAGAGAGATCCTCAATACGCTTATTTTGTGAATAGTATCGGCACTTATAATATGGCTTTAGCCGCAAAAGATGTTGGCGCAAAATTTGTTTATGTTTCCACTTCAGCTGTCTTTAACGGCGCTAAAAATCAACCATATGAAGAGACTGACGAACCTGATCCTCAAAGTTATTATGGACGGTCTAAATTACTCGGTGAAATTATAGTTAAAAATATTTTGAAAAATTATATTATAGGTAGAGTTTGCTGGATGTTCGGAGGAGGACATGAGAAAGATCAGAAATTTGTTGCGAAGATCATAAGGCAAATTAATCAACCTGAAATAAATGTCGTTACGGAAAAATATGGGTCCCCGACTTACGGAAAGGATTTGATTAGCGCGATAAAAAATTTGATATTGAAAGATGAGACGGGAATTTTTCATCTTTCAAATGAAGGAGCTCCGTCTCGATCCGAAGTTGTTTCGGAAATAATAAAAATAACTAATTCAGACGCGATTGTAAGAGAGGTTGAGCAAAGCTTTTTTGATAAAGGTAATTATCAAAAAAGACCCAATAACGAGAGTATGGTCTCAAAGGTAAAAATTACGCGCCCGTGGCAAGAAGCGATAAGGGAATATGTTTCAAAAGAATGGAAAGGTTAGCATATTGGTGCTAATATGTTCAGACTAGGTTTTAGCAGGTATTTAATTGATTATCTGATAAATGAACAAACAAACTAATTACAAAAGAAGAAAAGATTGCCGAATATGCGGCTCCGAAGAATTAGAAAAAATTTTGGACTTGGGCGAGACTCCATTAGCAAACGCTTTTGTAAGCAAGAATGATCTAAATAAGAAAGAGAGCAGATTTCCTTTGACAGTCCATTATTGCAAAAATTGTTCTCTCGTCCAAGTCCCTGATGTAGTTCACCCTAAAATTTTATTCAGCGATTACTATTTCTTGACCTCGGCAAGTTCGCCTTCTATTGACCACTTTATAAAATACAGCAAAGAGATACTGGATAAATTTATTAAATCCGCAAATGATCTGGTTGTGGACATAGGTGGCAATGATGGTGTACTGCTTAATGAATTAAAGAATAAATGCCAGATTTTAAATGTTGAACCAGCTAAGAATATTGCGTTAATATCGCGAAAAAAAGGCATTGAAACTTTTAATGAATTTTTCACAAAAAAAACGGTTTCAAAAATTTTCAAAAATTACGGCAAGGCCAAGGTTGTGACGGCTAATAATATAATAGCTCATACTGATACTGTTAAGAGATTATTCGAAGATGTTTCTGATTTAATCTCAGATGATGGAGTCTTTGTGTTCGAAACTCATTGGGTTAGAAATTTGATAGGAGAAGGAGGTTTTGACCAAGTCTACCATGAGCATCTTTGTTATTATTCACTTCATGCCCTGCGTCACATGGTTGAATCAGTCGGGTTGAAAATTTTTGATGTCATAACCGTGCCAGTCCAGGGGGAATCTCTTCGTGTTTATGTATCAAAAAATATCAAGCCAAAGAAATCAGTTCAGGAATTTTTAAATAGAGAAGAAAAGTTGGGTCTAAACAAAATTAAAACATTCTCTGATTTTTCCGAAAAGGTTATCGAAAACAAAGAAAAAACAATCGATTTATTAAAAGCTTTAAAAGAAAAGGGAAAGAAGATTGTAGGATATGGCGCTCCGGCAAAAGGAAGCACGCTTCTTAATTTTTATGGAATAGGCAAAGAAACAATTGACTACATTATTGACACAACCCCCCTAAAGCAAGGGATGTTTACTCCAGGCACTCATATTCCAATTTATTCTCCAGATAAGATTAATCAATTAAAACCGGACTATGTATTGATTCTGGCTTGGAATTATGCGGACGCTATTCTCAAGAAAGAAGATAATCTTAGGAGGCAGGGAGTGAAATTCATAATACCTGTTCCGAAAGTTAGAGTTGTTTAGTGCCCGCTCAAAAATAATCGCTTATAAATACCATGCAAAATTGCTTGAATATCCAAACCCTCAAACTTCGGCAAAAAACAGAGTTTCGTCAGTCGGCGCAGCGTAAGCCGCACTTCCTTTCCTACTCTCTATTTTTTCCTCGAAATTTGAGTGTTTGTATTATTCATTCGGTTCTAGAAGTTCGATGATTTAATTATGATGAAAATTTGCTATTTTGGAATATATAAACCAGATCTTTCGAGGAACAAAATATACATTTCCGGACTGAAAAAGAAGGGTGTGGAAGTAATAGAATGTCGCGATGATGGTGGAAGATTTGCGAAATACTGGAATCTTTGGAGGAAACACAGATTGATTAAAAATAAATACGACGCGATTATTGTCGGTTACCCGGGGCATATTATGACACCATTCGCGAAAATTATTTCACGGAAGCCGATCATTGCCGATCTGCTAGGCTCTTTTAAAGACGCTCAAATTCACTCCCATAATTCCGGAGCGACTCGGCGTTTCAAAGACAGTGTTATTGATTGGATGGCGGTTAAATTTGGCGATGTGATATTAATAGAAAGCGAAGCCCAAAAAAAATTTTTCATCGAGCGTTACGGCAATTTGAAAAAGTTCAAAGTCTTATACACCGGAGTTGATGAATCTGTTTTTTATCAAAACGTAAAAAGTAGAAAAGAAGACTCTACTAAAATAATCCTATTTCGTGGTCGTCTTACTCCGGAATCAGGAATTTTTCATATTCTGAAATCAGCGGAGTTATTGAAGGAGAGGAGAGATATCATTTTTAGAATAATCGGATTTCATTATCGTCTAGGACAGCAAGTCAAAGACCTTATTCAAGAAAGAAAACTTGCGAATGTTGAGCTTGTTTACGATTATCTTTCGGACAGTACTCTGTTTGAAAAAATGAAAGACGCTTCTATTTCACTTGGTCAATTTGAATCCAGCCCAAGACTGGACAGGACGATTCCTCATAAGATTTTTGAATCGATGATTATGAAACTTCCTTTAATTACCGCGTACTCTCCGGCGGTGGGAGAGCTTCTCAAGGATGGCGAAAGTTGTCTTTTTGTCAGGCGCGCCGACCCTGCTCATTTGGCGGAAAAAATTTGTTTTCTCGCAGATAATCCGGAAGCGGGGAAAAGGCTGGCTGATAATGCTCGATCAGTATATGAGAAAAAATGTTCAACGGAAGTTCTTATGGCCGAACTTTTTGATATAATCAAAAAACAATCATGAGCGTTAAAAATTTTGAAAATAAAAGATGGACTAGCGGAGATCAGAAAATATCATTTCGTCACAAAGCCGCTCTTAATCTCATAACAGGTCTTTCCAATAAAGAAATATCGCTTCTTGATCTTGGATGCGGCGATGGTCTTTTACTTTCGCTTCTAAAGGAAAAAGGGATAATCGGCAAAGGTTTGGATATATCGGAAGAAGGCGTTGAGAAAGCAAAGATGAAAGGGTTTGATGTTTCCGTTTTTGATTTCAGCAACCAATTGCCTTTTCCCGATAACTCGTTTGATATAGTCATCTCGCTTGATGTGCTAGAACATCTTTATGCTCCGGAAAATTTAATTAAGGAAGCCGTTCGCGTTTCAAAGCGGCATTTAATCATAGGCGTGCCGAATTTCAATTCTTTGCCCGCTCGTCTTCAGGTTCTGTTTGGCGCTGTGCCAGAAAACAACAGGCCTAATAAGGGGCATGTATATTGGTTTAATTATTGTATTTTGAAAAGGATGACCCGCGAAAACAATCTTATTCTTAAAGAATTTCGCGTTAATTCGACAATGGAAAATCGTTTCTTGACAGGAAGATTGTTTAAATTATTAGCCAAAATTTGGCCTTCGCTTTTTGTGCTGTCTTTTGTTGTCAGATTGGAAAAAACTATTTAATGAAAATTGAGTCCTCGTATAAGATTTCTCCGGTCAAAGGATTTATCCTTTGTTGTATTCTGCCTTGATATCGGAATCCCAGTCTTTTCATAATTTCATATATTTGGTCGAATAGCGCTTGTCCTTTGTATAATTCAAAAAAAGAATTTTCTAAAAATACAATTTTAGCTTGAGAAATAAAATTAACCCCTCCGCCGATGACTTTATCTTCATAACCCTGGACATCAATTTTTATTAAAATTTCTTTTTCTAAATCAGAAATTTTAAAAACATCGTCAAGTCGCTTTACTTTGATTTCTTCTTTTGAACCGCCTTTGGTGTGAGGGTACATTTCTTCGTGAAGATTTCCCATTGTTAGCAGGGAAGAGCTGGGGGAAGAGATGCTCCTGTTTATTTCCTGTCTAGACTCTCTATCGCCCAGCGCGAAATTAGAGGCTTTAAAATTTTTATCATCGCTCATATTCCGAACGAGTTCTTGATAGCAGTCTTTAAGAGGTTCGAAAGAATATATCTTTACTTGAGGCAATTTTCCTCTGATTTCTTTGGCGAATTGCCCGGTGTGGGCTCCGATGTCAATGACGGTTTTAATGTCATATTTCCTAAGCCATTTAAATGGGTCCACTGCGGTTCTGTATTTTTTAATATCAATACCTATTATGTTTAAAGGCTTTCTTATTAATTTTGTTATTTTCATTCTAAATTTTGTTTTATTTATCAAATTATATTATCATAATCTTCAATATGGAAAAAGAGAAAAATAATGTCATTGTTACAACTGTTATGGGTGAAAAATTTTCAAAATTTTACGACAAATTTTTTAAAACAAGCCAGATTAAATTTTCTGAAAAAATAAAAACTGACTTTGTCGTTATTGATAAGGTCATTGAGGAATCAAACAAGCACAATCATCCGTCTTGGCAAAAACTTCTTATGTTTAGACGCGAGGATATTTCTAAATACAAAAGAGTTTTATTTATTGACGCTGATGTGTATGTAACTAGGCATGCCAGAAATCCATTTGATGTTGTTGGTGAATCCATATGGAGTATGGCGAAAAATAATCCTTACAACCTTCCCGATTATGCAAAAACTGACCTTGAGTTATATAAACACTGTCCCAAAATAAATAGACCTGATTATATGCTCAATGCTGGAGTTTTTATTATAAAAAAAACACACCTTCGAATTATGGAAAACATTTTTTATGAATACGGAGAACAGCCTTGTTATGATAACGGTCCTTTTTCTTATCATCTTTTAAATACTCCTAATGGAATTATTCTCCCGACGGAATTTAATGTCTTAATCCTTTGTTATTTTAAAGCTTTTGGTTATGGTCTATCAAGTGTAATTAAAGTTTATCGTGAATCCAGCTTTATTCATTTCGCGAATGGTCCAATGAAATCTATATCTGCTCTTTATATAATAAAATATATTGACACTCATCCAAATTCTATTTTAACAAGATTATTGTATTTATTGGGTAATAAAAGACTTGATTTTGTTACCGTTCCTTTATTAAATCAAATGAACAAAATAATCGCTTCTTATCATCACAGAATTAAGAAAAGAATGGTATAAAAAACACCCTTCCTTCTTCGGTTAATTGAAGAAGAAAGGGTGTTAATCAAACAGCAGATGTTCGCAGAATATTTCTGGGAAATTGTCCGAATTGTCCCATAGAATGTTCGTACTGTATTGCCGGAGTGCCTCTGTTAAAAGGAATCTTTAAAATCGATCGAATATCGCGTTCCAACTTGTCGCGCTCTATTACTAAGTCATTTGATGAAAGGTGATCTGTAAAAACATATGCGCAATAACCACCATCAGGGCTTCCTTTGTAATAGTCGGAAGTTATCGTGTAGTCAACTTCCGTTTGGTAAAGATTATCTCCTGTTGGACAGGTATATTTCCATACCCCAGTAAAATTTTTATCAGGAACGGCTAGATCGTAGTATGGAGTACCCGGGTAACAAGTGATTATCGTAACATCAAAATCTTCAGGTTGTGTTTCCAAAAGCCATTTTTTTGTTTCCGATATAGTGTCAGTGGTTTCTCCTGGATGTCCTATTGACATTAACGCTTTTACTTTAAGTCCGTGGCGTTTAGCAATTTCCACACATCGGGTATTTTCTTCCCTCGTCGCTTTTTTGTTGATAGCCTTGAGAATTCGCGGAGACCCTGATTCAAAACCTGCTAAAATCCATCTAAACCCGGCTTCACTCATTGCTTCAGCTTGTTCGTCTGTAAAGAGTTCTGACTTGATAAACCCCCTTAGTCGCCATTCCACACCAAGATCTTTTTGTGTTTTGGCAATCAGATTCATTAAAGACAACATTTTTTTGTTGACATTTAATTCATCGTCATAAAGCATAAAACCTCTTTTTTCTGTTGTTTTATAAAGATGAACCATTTCTCGAACTATATTTTCTGTTGTCCTCATTCTAATTTTACGAAGCATAGGAGATTCTCGTCCCCCACAGAAACCACAACCAAAAGGACATCCTAATTGAGCGATAAGCGAAAGCGCCGGTATTCCCTCAATGGAGTAATTATAACTGTCAATGTCTATAAGATGTCTGGCGGGGAAAGGAAGCTCGTTTAAGCGCCGATCATCAAGGAATAACGGTGAATTTTTATCGTCGGCATCAATAATCTTAGATGTTTTTTTATTTAGAGCAAGAAAGATAGCGTTTTCCCCATCTCCTGCAATGAGAACATCAAACATTCGAATTAAATTATCCATTGCTTTTGTTGCCCTTCCTTGTATTCCCATCCGGTTCTCTCTTTTGCGGGCTGCATTAACAAGCGTAATATGAGGTCCTCCTAAAATGATTTTTGCATCGTTTCTGGTATTACGAATAGTCTCTGTTATTTTTGTTACCGCGGGCAGTTGAGGTGT
The DNA here is from genome assembly GCA_964360445.1 of uncultured Gammaproteobacteria bacterium. GTDB lineage: Bacteria > Patescibacteriota > Patescibacteriia > Patescibacteriales > JAKAJF01 > CAYHWE01. The sequence goes on from CAYHWE010000022.1 coordinate 15,109, forward strand.
TGTGGAAGTAAGTCCAAAACAATGAATGTCTTTTCTCAGTTTTGCGTAATCAGAAATAACTTCTGGGAAATTTTTAATACCTGAAAGGTCAAGCATTTCAACTTTTGTTCCTGATTGTTCGAGCACAGCCGCGACTTTTAAAATACCCAATGACATAAAAACGCGCTCATCCATTAAAAAAGGAGATGGCGGAATGATAAGGCATATTCTATCCATGAGATTTTCCTTTCTGTAAAATTCGATTGATTTTAAAATTTAATTTCAAATAACTT
>CAYHWE010000023.1:0-14826 GCA_964360445.1 uncultured Gammaproteobacteria bacterium
AAATAAAGGATAAATATGGATTGCCTGATAAATTTATTTTTTTTCTCGGGACAGTCGAGCCAAGAAAAAATCTGGAAGGTTTGATTATCGCTTTTGATAGATTGCTGACGAGAAAGCCGGAATTGAGCGGCTATAAATTGATTATTGCCGGCGGCAAAGGCTGGAAAAGCGGCTCTATTTTCAAGGCATGGCAGAAATCGTCTTACAGGGATGATATCAGGTTTTTAGGTTATATTGACCGCGAAGATAAGCCTTATTTATATAATCTGGCTTCATTATTCGTTTATCCTTCTTTTTACGAAGGATTCGGTTTTCCGCCTCTTGAAGCGATGGCCTGCGGAGCGCCGGTCATAACCGCTTTTTCCTCCAGCATGCCGGAAATTGCCGGAAACGTTGGGTTGATTGTCGATCCTTATGACGCGGACGGGATATCTTCGGCTATGGAAGAAGTTTTGACCAATAGCCGGTTAAGGGAAGATATGATAAAAAAAGGGCTGGAGAAGGCCGGACGATTCAGTTGGAGTATGGCAGCTGAAGAGTATATAAATATTTTCAACCAATATGGCGCTAAGAATTAAAATCAGGTTGTTTTTTTGGTTTCTGCTGATTCTCACAGTAATTTTACTTCTGGATTCAGCTGTCGTGCCGGGAGGAAAAATCAGTTATTCTTCGATCCCTGGAGAAAGAAATTATTTTATCGGAAAATTATCTCCTGTCGAAAGGATGGATCAAGAGAGAATCATCGGCGATCCTGTTTATTTTTCCTTAAGGACTCCGAGGAAATTCGATCATGTCCGGATCATTCTGGAATATGAGAAGAGCGGTGATTTTGACCTGCCGATAATCGAAGCTGGTCTGCTGGCGGATAACAGGGGGCATTACAGCCTGAAACCTGTTGAAAATAAGATTTTGGATGATCTGGCATGGGATAAGATCGCTGAAAATAATCTGGTCCTTTATCAGAGAAATAAAAAATTCAGCAGCATCGGCGGATTTCTGGGTGACTTGCCCGCTCAGGATGGAATAGCGCTTTATAATCATGATCTTGATACCGAATATTTTATCGATAACTACGAGCCATCTCAAAAAAAGACAATGCTTGATCGCTCGTTGCGCGGAGAATATCAATTTTTCACGTATGTAAAAAATGAAGACTTGGATTTTAAATTCACCGTTTCCGACCTGAACAGGAATAAGGTCAGCGATGAGATTGGCTTGAATGTGTATTATGAAAATAAGCCGATTTATAGCCGGCGCCTGGAAGACGATGGGATAGCCGGCGACAGCGGCCGCGTCAGTGAAGACAGGATGCTGGAAATAAATCTAGGCGATCTGCCGGAAGGAGCCTATAAGATAGAATTCAGGGCAGGAGATGATATAATTACCAGGCGGATTGAAACCGCTAACAGCAGGATTTCTTTTACAAATAAGATCTGGCTGGCTGATAATGGAAAAAATGATCTTAATTTATATACTGATGCCAAATCCATAACCGCGCAGACAACCAATCCGGGCCGATTGCAAAAAATAAAAATCGGAGATAAGGAGATCGAGTTAAAAAATACATTTGAACAGGTCGGAGTAATGACCGATTACAGCCTGAAAGATATAAGGCTGGAGAAAGACGATGTTATATTGGCCGGAGACGGAGTTTTTGCTTTTGCTAAAGATCATTTTATGAATCCTTCGTTCAGGAAAATAAACAGCAACACGGAGATGGATAAAGATGGGATAAATTATGTCTTGGCAGAGTATAAGGCTCCTGAAGCTGGAAAAAAAACCAATATCGCCACGCTTGATTTCGATCTTAAGGGGGCTTACAGAGAAAATGGCAAATATGGATTCCTGATTTCCGTTCCTGGTCTCAGGGTTGAGGATGGCCCGGATGACGGCCTGATGATAAAAAAGATAGAGGTCGATCTGGAAGGCAAGGATATCTTTGAATTTTTAAAAAAGAAATTGAATCTCGATGAATAAGAACATTTTAATGATTATAAGCGAATTTTTTTATGTTTTAACCGGAAGTTTGGTTGTTTTCAGCTTGCTTGAGCTGATTTGGCCCGGCGTAGTTTTGGCTTATATTAACTTAAATTGGGTCTTGATTTTATGGCTTTTTGCTGGTATTATTGTGTTATTAAATAGGAAGTAGCGAGTAAAAATAAATTTTATGATTAAAGGCGTAATAGCCAAAAAACTTAATAAATATGAAGATGAACGCGGCTGGCCCGCCTAGACTCGTTTTGATTTTAAAAGATATTCATATGATTAAAGATGTTATTGTAAAAAAACTAAATAAATACGAAGATAGTCGAGGCTGGCTGGCTGAGATTTATCGTGATGATGAATTGAAGTATCAGCCAGTTATGGGCTATGTGAGCGTGACAAAACCGGGTGTTGCCCGCGGACCGCATGAACATAACCTCCAATCAGACTGTTTTGTTTTTGTCGGCCCGGGAAATTTCGAGTTGTATCTTTGGGACAGGAGGGAGGCAAGCGAAACGAATGGCGCACACATAAAAATGGAGGTTGGTGAAAATAATCCATCTATGGTAATCGTTCCTCCCGGAGTCGTGCATGGTTATAAATGCATCGGCGAAAAAGACGCCTACTCTATAAATTTGCCTGACAAATTGTACCGCGGAAAGGATAAGGCGGAAGAAATTGATGAGGTAAGATGGGAGCAGGCAGAAAATTCGCCATACAAAATCGCATAACTCATAACGCGTAACGAAAAAATATGTGTATATTCTGTAAAATTATAAATAATGAAATTCCGGCTGATAAGATTTATGAAGATGATAAAATTGTCGCCTTTTTGGATATTAATCCCGTAAGTCCGGGGCATACTCTTGTTATTCCAAAAGAGCATTATCAGATGATGGTTGATACGCCAGATGAATTGGTTTCTTATATTTTTGTACAATGCAAAAAATTGATGCAGGATCTGAAAAAAGCAATGGGAGCTGACTTTGTCGTTTTGTCTGTCGTCGGCATCGATGTGCCGCATTTCCATATACACCTCATCCCGAGAAAGTATGATGACGGTTTGGCTAATTTTTGGCCGACTGAAAAGTATGGAGAAGGAGGGGCGGGCGAGATTGCGGAAAAAATCAGGAATAATATAAGTTTTTAAATATGAATATTTTAGTGACTGGCGGGGCTGGTTTTATCGGTTCAAATTTCATAAAGCTCTGGATGCGGAATAATCCGGATGACAGGATTACGAATCTTGATTGTTTGACGTATGCCGGTAATTTGGAAAATTTGAAAGAAGTTGAAAATAATCCTAATTACAAATTCGTGAAAGGGGATATTTGCGATAAAAATTTGGTCAATGAATCAGTAAAAGGAATCGATCTGATTGTGCATTTTGCCGCCGAATCCCATGTTGATCGCTCAATTTTGGGAAGCGCTGAATTTATAAGAACAAATGTGGAAGGCACGGGGACTCTGTTGGATGCGGCAAAGAATAATGGCGGCATCAGGTTCCATCATGTCTCGACTGATGAAGTTTTTTGCAGTCTTGGTCCTGATGATCCGAAATTTAACGAGAAAACTCCGTATGATCCAAGAAGCCCATATAGCGCTTCAAAAGCAGCTTCCGATCATTTGGTAAGAGCTTACTTCCATACGCATAATTTGCCGATAACTATTTCCAATTGCACCAATAATTACGGGCCATGCCATTTTCCGGAAAAGCTGATACCTTTATTCATAACTAATCTGATGGAAGGGAAAAAGGTGCCTATCTACGGAGAGGGTAAAAATATCCGCGACTGGATTTATGTTGATGACCATAATAAAGGCGTCGAGGCGATAATCAAAAAAGGAAAAATCGGCGAGACATATTGTTTGGGCGGCGGCAATGAAATCAGCAATATAGAGATCACGAAAATGATTTTGGAATTGATGGGAAAGGGCGAGGATATGATTGAATATGTTGACGACAGGAAGGGGCATGATTTCCGCTATGCGATTGATTTTTCAAAAGCGCAAAAAGAATTGGGGTGGGAGCCTGAAGTTGATTTCAAGGAAGGCTTGGCAAAAACTGTGGAATGGTATAAGAATAATGAGGGTTGGTGGAAAAAAATAAAAATATGAAAATCTTAATTTTAGGGTCAAATGGAAATTTAGGACAGCAATTGGTAAAAGTTTTTTCAGAGGGAAATGGCGTGATCGCCTGGGACAGAGGCGAGATAGATATTACCGACAAGGCTTTAATCTTGAAAAAAATCAAAGACATAAAGCCAGCGGTCATTATAAATGCCGCCGCGTATAATGCCGTGGATAAATGCGAAACAGATGAGAAAGAATTTGAGCTTGCTAAAAAATTGAATGGAGAGGCGCCGGGATTCTTGGCTGAAGCCGCTTTAAACATCGGAGCGATTCTTATCCATTATTCGACAGATTATGTTTTCGGCGGACATGCGCATCATAATGAGAAGACTATGAAAGAAATAAAAGAACAAGGCGGATTTTTAGAGAGTGACGAGCAAAGGCCTATAAATAAATACGGGCAGTCAAAGTTTATGGGAGAACAAGAGATTATAAGATTATCGGGCAGAGGACTGAAATGGTATCTGATCAGGACTTCAAAATTATTCGGACCCCGCGGGATGAGCGAGGTGTCCAAGACGAGTTTTTTTGATGTCATGTTAAAATTAAGCAGGGAAAAGAGCGAAGTGGATGTGGTCAATGATGAGGTGAGCTGTTTTACTTATACCCCTGATCTCGCGCAGGCAACAAAGAAATTGATTGATGAAAATATGGGATACGGAATTTATCATATTACAAACAATTTTCCTTGCGGATGGTATAAGGCGGCAAAAGATCTGTTCAAAATAGCGGAGATAAAAATAAAAGTAAATCCGGTGACAAGCGATAAATTTCCCCGTTCGGCCAAACGTCCCAAGTATTCGGTTTTATTGAATACGAAGATTGATAATCTAAGAGACTGGAAAGAGGCATTGAAAGAATATTTAAAAATTGTAAATAATTAATTTATGAGAGGAATAATTTTATCAGGAGGTTCAGCGACAAGATTAAGGCCATGCACGAAGGTGACAAGCAAGCAATTATTGCCCGTTTATGATAGGCCGATGATTTATTATCCTCTTAATACTTTGATCAAGGCCGGCATAAAAGAGATCCTTGTTATCGTAGCTCCTGAGCGCGCCGGCGATTATTTGAATTTGCTCGGCAGCGGGAAAGAATTCGGCGTGAGGTTTACCTATGAAATCCAGGACAAGCCGAACGGCTTGGCAGAGGCGTTCATTATAGGCGAAAATTTTATTGACGATGAGGATGTCGCTTTGATTTTAGGTGACAATATTTTTGAAGATGACTTGAGCGAGGAGATAAAAAATTTCAAAAATGGAGGAAAGATTTTTGCCAAAAAGGTGAGCGATCCGGAAAGATTCGGAGTCGTCAAATTCGATGAAAATATGAGGGCGCAGAAAATAGTGGAAAAACCTAAAGACTGGGTCAGTGATTATGCAGTAACGGGACTGTATATTTTTGACAACAGGGTCGTTGAATTCGCTAAAAACGTCAAGCCGAGCCCAAGGGGAGAATTGGAAATCGTGGATCTGCAGAATGCTTATCTGGAAAAAGGCGAATTGGAAGTCGCAATGATCAATGGCGAATGGATCGATGCCGGAACTTTCGACAGTCTTTTGAGGGCGCAAATTTTGGCCAAGGAAAAGTTAAGCGATAAGTTGGTCATATAAACATGAACAAATTAGCAGTTGGATTTATAACCTACGGCAAGTCGACGGCGAAATATCTGCCGTATTTTTTGCCGAGCATTGTCAGAACCTCTGATTTTTACATGAAGGCACATGATTGCACTGATATAAAGATCATGGCCGTAGATAATAGTGAAATAGAGAATAATGAAAATCAGGAATATATAAAAAATAATTTTCCAGAAATAGAATTAGAATGGGCGGGAGGCAATCTCGGCTTCGCTGTGGCTTATAATAAGATGATCGGCAATACGATCAGGAATGGATTCGAATATTTTTTAGCAGTCAATCCGGATATGATTTTTGACAAGGGAATGATTGCCGGATTAATGGAAGAAATAAAGAAAGATAAAAAAAACGGAGCGGTTGCGCCTAAAATTTTAAAATGGGATTTTAGTCAATTAGCAATAAACAATTACGAATTACGAATCAGCAAGGAAGAATTGGATAATAGTAAAACTGATATTATAGATAGTTGCGGTATTTTCATGACCAAGGAGCATCGTTTTTCTGATTGTGAGCAGGGGGAGGTTGATGATGGCCAGACAGAGATAAAAGAAGTTTTTGGATTTTCCGGGGCGGCGGTGTTGCTTAATTTAAAAGCATTGCAGGATGTGGCATTTGAAGGCAGGGAATTTTTTGATGAGCTTATGTTCATGTATAAGGAGGATTGCGATTTGTCTTACCGTTTGCGTTTGGCGGGTTGGAAAATAAAATTAGCGCCAAGCGCGGTCGCATATCATCATCGCGGAGTCAGTCCGAAAGGTGAAAGCAATTTTAAAATAGCCTTGAACCGGTTCGGGAAGAGTAAACAGAATAAAAAATGGTCATTCTTGAATCATTGGATAATGTTTTCTAAATTCAAGAATCTGCATTATTCCTGGAAAGTAGATTTTGCCACCGCGTTTTATCAGTTCAAGAAAATAATTTTTGTTTTATTATTCGAGCAATATCTTTTTTTGGAGTTTTTGAAATTGCGGAAGCTGAAAGATGAAATCAGGAAGAGGGGGGGGCAGCTGAAAGTCAGGGTTGATATGGCGGAAATGGAGAGGTGGATGAGGTAAATTAAATGTCATTGCGAGGAAAATTTTTATGGTTTTATCAATAATAATCGTTTCCTGGAATGTAGCTGATAGATTAAAAGAAAATTTGGTTTCTATTTTTCAGAGTCAGACTGGCTTTGATTTTGAGGTTTTTGTCGTTGATAATGCTTCTTCTGATAATACGGTTGAGATAGTAAAGAAAGAATTCCCGCAGGTAAAATTGATCGAGAATAAAGAAAATCTCGGTTTTGCCAAGGCGAACAATATTGCCATTCAAGAAGTGCAAGGGGATTATATCTTGCTCTTGAACCCGGATATGCGCGTTTTGCCAAATACTTTGAAGAATATGGCTGATTGGATGGGAGTGCATAAAGAGGCTGGCGTGGCTAGCTGTCTGTTGAAAAATGAAAAAGGAGAAATCATAAAACATGTCCGCCGTTTCCCGACCGTTTGGGACCAGCTTGCTGTAGTCCTGAAAATTCCGCATATTATCCCGCAAGTTTTAAATAAATATATTGTTGCGGATTTTGATTACGCAAAGACGGCTGAAGTTGATTCAATCCGCGGCGCTTTTTTTATGATCAGGCGCGAGGTGATTGAAAAGCTAGGAGGTTTGGATGAGAGATATTTCATCTGGTTTGAAGAAGTCGACTATTGCAAACAAGTGAAAAATGCCGGCTGGAAAATAATGTACACGCCGGAAGCAGAGGCGATCGACTATATCGGCCAAAGTTTTTCCCAGGTCAAAAGAGGGGAAAAACAAAAGTATTTCCGTGATAGTATGCTGAAGTATTTCCAGAAATGGCATAAGGGGTGGGAGAATTCGGTTTTGAAATGGGCATGGAAATTTAGTATGATTCTAATCAAATAAAATGGATAAAAAAACAGGCATAATTTTAGTGAATTATAAGGATTATGCCCGACGATTCTTGGGTGAATGTCGGGATAGTTTGCGTGCGCAAAATTACTTGAAAGAATTGATGGAGGTTTATGTTGTTGACAATGTTTCATCGGAAGAGTCTTTGAATTATTTGAAAGAAAATTATCCGGATGCGAAAGTGATCGCCCGGCCGGATGGGAATTATGCGGCGGCTAATAATGCGGGTATTAATGCGGCAATCAAGGATGGATGCGAATATTTTATCATCGCTAATATGGATACGAAGTTTGATCCGGATTGGTTGTTTGAGTTAATTAAGGCAGTCGAGAGCGATCCGAATATCGGCATTGCGCAGTCGAAGATTTTATTGTATCCGCAAGATGAAGAAGAATGGAAAAACCCGAAGATAAATACTTTGGGCAATCTGATCCATTTTATGGGTTATGGCGGGAATAGTTTTTATGGACATCCGGACAGCGAGCATAAAATCGAAGGGTATCCGGAAATAAGTTACGCAAGCGGATGCGCTTTAATCATGAAAAAAGAAGTATTCGAAAAAATTGGCGGTTATAATGAGGAGTATTTCATGTACCATGATGATGTTGAGATAAGCTGGAAGACTAGGCTGGCCGGCTACAAGATCGTGTTGGTGCCAAAATCTGTCGTTTATCATAAGTATGAATTCAATCGCAGCATCAAGATGATTTATTATATGGAGAGGAACCGGTATTTTGTCGTCTTCTCTTATTATCATATTTTGACTTTGATTTTATTGTTGCCAATGCTTGCCGTAATTGAATTGGGAATGTTTATCTTTTCAATCAAGAACGGATGGTTCGAGGCGCGGAAAAATCTTTATTTGTATTTTTCAAAAGTTTCCAACTGGAAGAAGATATTAAAATTCAGAAGAGAAGCTAAAAAAATAAGGAAAATATCGGAAAAAGAGGCGGTCGCATCTTTCGCCGGAAAGCTTATGTCGGCTAAGATCCATGACTCGATTTTCGAGCGTATCGTTAATCCTTGCATGGATATCTATTGGAAAATAATCAAAAAGCTGATAATTTGGTAGGACTTTAAAAACTTTTTCAGAAAAAGTTTTTAATATTTTCAAAAAATATATTGTATTTTGTTAAATCTTATAGCGAGCAAAGCTCTACGGCCATAAAATTTAACAAAATTGAAATTCTTAGTATAATAGTGGAAGGTGGTATGTATATGGATATAAGTATCGTAATTTTGAATTATAAAAGTAGGGATCTTACCCTAAGCTGCATTGAATCAATAAAGAATGCAGATTTTTCGGGTTTAACAAGGGAACTCATAGTAGTGGATAATGATTCAAAGGATGGGTTGGGAAATATTGTTAAAACAAAATATCCGGAAATTGAGTTTATCCAGAACGGGAAGAATCTAGGTATGGGCGCCGGTAACAATGTCGGCATCAGGCGAGCGCAGGGGAAGTATGTGGCAGTAATGAATCCGGATACGGTTGCCGATAAAGATGCATTCAAAAAACTCTTTATGTTTATGGAGGCGGATCCTCAAGTCGGAGTCGCCGGGCCGAAACAATTTTATCCGGATGGAGGAGTGCAGGATTCCTGTTATCGCTGGTATGGAGTAATGACGCCATTTTTTCGAAGGACGATTTTAGGCAGGTGGAATGTCGGCCGGAAAAGCATCGATAAATTCTTGATGAAAGATTTTGACCATAATTCCACGAAAGAAGTCGATTGGCTTTTGGGTTCGTTCTTGTTTTGCCGAGCAGAAGCGCTAAGGAATGTGGGGATGTTTGATGAAGATTTCTTTTTGTATTTTGAAGATACTGATCTGGCAAAGAGGTTTTGGAAAAATAATTGGAAAGTTATTTACTTTCCGGATGCAAAAATCATCCATAATCATGGCAGGGAAAGCGCTAAGCGGCCTTGGTATAAATTTTTCAGCAGTCCGGCCGGGCGCTATCATTTCGTGTCTTGGATCACATATTTAAAAAAGTGGGGGAGGAGATAGGGAGTAGAGTTTAGGGGATGGTAATTATTAATATTTTTTTATGACAAAAATAAAGAAAGCGATTTTACCTGTTGCTGGATTCGGAACTAGATTCTTGCCAGCAACAAAGGCGCAGCCGAAAGAAATGTTGCCGGTAGTGGATAAACCTGCCATCCAATATTTAGTGGAAGAGGCTGTTTCTGCCGGAATCGAAGAGATTATCTTTGTGACTGGACGCGGAAAAAGATCGATCGAGGATCATTTCGATTATTCTTTTGAGTTAGAATATAATCTAGTGGAAAAAAATAAGCATGATCTACTTAAAGAGGTCAGGAAGATAAGCGAATTGGCTAAATTTTCCTATGTTCGCCAGCCGAAACCTCTTGGCGATGGGCATGCGATCGCCTGCGCTGCGCATCTGGTCGGCGATGAGTCTGTTTTGATCATGTTCGGTGATGCTTTGTATAATTCAGAGATCCAGCCGGCGCAGCAATTGATAGATGTTTTTAATAAATATAACTATTCGGTTATCGGTCTTGCCGAGGTGGCAAGGGAAGAAGTGAATAAATTCGGAGTTATTGACGGCATTGACCTTACGGATGGAGTGTATGAAATAAAAAATATCATCGAGAAGCCGAAAGTCGAGAAGGCGCCGTCTAATCTGGCGGCAGTCGGAAAATATATTATCACTCCCGATGTCCTGGAAATTTTAAGCAATATGACGGAGGGCAAGTCCGGGGAAATAAGGCTAGCTGACGCGTTTGACATCTTATTGAAAAAAAATAAACCGCTTTACGGCAAAAAACTGGAAGGTGAATGGCTTGATACCGGAGACAAATTCGGCTTTATCAAGGCGACGATACAGCTGGGGTTGAAGAATAAAGAGATCTGGAAAGAGTTGAAACAGTATATTAAGAATATCAGCTCAAAATTATAAAATTGCGCTATAAAAAATCGCCAGAATTCTGGCGATTTTTTTAATTTATAACCAATTTATACAGCCCCTCCTGATTGCCGATTCTTGTCCGGAAGTAGAGCGCGTCTCCGTTTTTGTTGTATGTCGTATCCGAGATGTGTTCCAGTTTTATCAGTTCTGTTATGTTCCTCTTTTCGCGATTATCAAGTTCTATCGTGCTGATATAGCTGTCTGTCGTGAAAATGATATAATTGTTGCTCGGGTGCCAGATTATTTCTTTTATCGGCGAGCTGATCCTTGTCAGCAGGAATTTATCTTTTGTCCTGATATCGTTAAGCCATATTTCAAAGTCGGTAGCGGTTATATATTGGCTTCCGTTTATCCAGGATATCTTATTCGCATCAATTATCTCTTCAATCTGGAAATTCGGTTCTGGGCTTATGAGATAAATTTTTTGCAGGCTGTTGTTCGTAAGGTTCAAATATCCGTTATCCGCGCTTGCGAAGCTGTAATCGCTGGAATTTATCAATTCGATGCTCGCTATAAGATTTTTTTGATTATAAATATTCAATTTTGTCATATCTTTTTTCCTGTTCAGGATATAGATATCGTTATTTTTTACGAAATAATCGGCAATCTCGTCTTCCGGTTTCGAGGTAAAAAGTGTTTTTGAGCTTAAGGTAAAGAAGTCATAATTTTTTATCGATATCAATCCGTTTTCCCGGATTAGGTAATTCACCTTATTGTTTTTATAATCCCATCTGAAATCAACGGCGCTATTTTCTGTTATATGTTCCAGGTCGGTCATTTCTCCGTTCGCGCCGTATAGGTAGTTCCCGATGATTATTTTTTTCCCGTCAGGCGACCAAAGTATCGGCGCGTTATCGGCTTTATTATCGAAACTGATGACTTCTTCATTGTCCAGATTGATTATTTTTACGGAGTCGGCGGTTTTGACGGCAAGGAATTTCCTGTTCGGAGATATGGTTGATTCTCGGATCTCCTCGATCAGCAACGGTATGGGCAGATTGTTCCTGAATAAATATACGTCTTCCGCGTAAGTCGATTCGCCGGCTTTGACCGTCAGTTTTTTCTGCCAATCCCAATAGCCCGGAAGACTGATGCGCACATCGTATTCTCCCGGCAGCAGATTCTTTATTTTAGCCGGAGTGGCGATGAAATTTTCGTTTTTGCTGAAAAACTTATTGATAAAAAATTGTTGCGGTTCTCCGTTAAGATAAACCTTCGCGCCTTCCGGCTTGGTATTCAGGATGAGCATGCCTGTTTTCTGGATCTGGAACGGATGCGACGAGTTCAATGTGAGTTTATATCCGGCAGCATAAAGCATCACCAGCGGAGTGGTGATGAAAAATGCCAACATAAAAAATATATAGAGGACGCGTCTGGCTGCTAATGACATATGTTAATTGATGCGTTTTATTTTTGCGCCAAGGCTTGAGAGCCGCGTATCGATATTTTCATAGCCTCGATCGATCTGATAAATATTGTCTATTTCCGTCTTTCCTTCGGCGACTAAAGCGGCGATGATGATAGATATTCCAGCTCTCAGGTCGGGACTGGTCATTTTCCGTCCGTATAGCTTGGTCGGACCGTTCACAACGACCCGATGCGGATCGCACATTATGATATCGGCGCCCATCTGGGTCAGCATATCGGTAAATAACAATCTTCGGTCATAAATCGTTTCGTGTATCAGTGATGAGCCCTGCGCCTGAGTCATGAGAACAGCATAGGGCGATTGCAGGTCGGTCGGGAAGCCTGGGTATTCATGGGTCTTTATGCTGTAACTTTTTATGATTTTTGCCGGCTTTATTTCCAGCCAGTTTTCACCGACATCAAATCCGACCCCTTGTTTTTTAAAGATGCTTAAAAGTATTTCAAGATGGTCGGGATCGCAATTTGTGATTTTCAGTTTTGATCTAGTGGCCGCGGCCATTATGGCGAATGTGCCAGCCTCAATCCTATCCGGAATAATATCAAAATTCCCGCCTTTTATTTCTTTGACCCCTTCTATTGTTATGGTCGGGGTTCCCGCTCCTTTGATTTTTGCTCCGCATCCGTTCAGGAAATCAGCCAGAGCTTCTATTTCCGGCTCCATAGCGCAATTTTTTAAGGTAGTCGCGCCGGAAGCCAAAACAGCAGTCATCATCAGGCTTTCCGTTCCTGTTACGGTTACAGTCGTAAAGAAATAAGTGCAACCCTTTAATTTTTTCGCTTTTATGTGGTAAAATCCGTCTTTCCACCTGACTTCAGCCCCCATTGCCGCATAACCCTCCAAGAAGAGATCGATCGGTCTTGTCCCGGCCCCGATTACGCAGCCGCCGGGATGAGGGAATCTTGCTTCGCCCAATCTTGCCAAGAGCGGACCGACGAACATTATTGAGGCGCGCAGCTTGTTGGCTATTTCTTGGTTCAGCTCGTTTTTTGTGATTTTCTCGGCCTGGACCTCACAGCTATTCTTAGCGCATTTTACAAAGCCGCCAAGGTCCCTGAGCAGTTCGAGCGATCTATTGACATCTTCTATATCCGGCAGATTGCTTATTTTGATTTTTTCTTTTGATAAGAGTGTGGCAGGGATAATTTTCAGGGCGGCGTTTTTAGCCCCCTTAACCTCTATTTCTCCTGACAATTTCGCATTTCCTTCTATTAAGAATTTAGGCATAAATACAATAAAACATTAAAATTAACTTGTATTTATCATAACCCAAAAGAGAGGGAAAGTAAATATTGCCAGGGTTTAGGGTGTAGGGTTTAGGGTAAAGATAATCAAGCAGTAAAACTACACCCTCCACCCTAGCTCAATTTGTCACATAAAAAATAGTATGATAAAATTATTGAAAGCAGGCAATAAATAAATTTATTATTTTTTTTATGCAATTTTTTGAAGAGCAAAAAAATCCGATGTTTAAAAAGGTTTTTATTGTTATTCTGGCATTGATCATGGTTTTGGCCAGTTTCGGGCTGGGCATGTATTTGCCGGGAAAGAGTGAGGCGGTCAAAGAGCTGGCGAAAAATGAGGCGGTTTATGCCGGTAAAATTTTAGGCAAATATAATACATCTGATAATGTCCTGATCCAGGATGTTGATTTCGCTCTGTTTTGGGAGGTTTGGGATACCCTGAAGAAAGAGTATGTTGATAAGGATAAATTGAACGAAAAAGAGATGTTTTATGGCGCGATCAAAGGAATGGTGGCGGCAGCAGGAGATCCTTATACGATATTTATGGACCCTAAAATCGCCCAGGAGTTCGCGAACGATCTGGCCGGAACATTCGAGGGGATCGGAGCTGAAATCGGCATGAGAAAGGATGTCCTGACCATTGTTGCTCCTTTAGCTGATTCTCCGGCGGAAAAAGCCGGATTAAAGGCCGGTGACAAGATTTTGGCGATTGACGGCGAAAATACCGCTGGAATAACCGTTGAAGAGGCTGTCAGCAAGATAAGAGGACGAAGGGATACCAATGTTATTTTGACCTTATTCAGAGAAGGAATGGATAAGCCGACTGATTTCACGATAACCAGGAAACAGATTATTGTTAAAAGCATCAAAACCGAGAAAAGAGATGATGATATTTATGTTATCAAAATCAACAGCTTCAATGATGATACTTATGATTTATTCACTAGGGCGGTAGCCGAAGTCATCAAGGATAGGCCGAAAGGAGTGATTTTGGATTTAAGGAATAATCCGGGCGGCTATCTTGATACCGCGGTTGAAATCGCAAGCAGCTGGATCGAGGATGGCGTTGTTGTTACGGAAAAGTTCGGCGATGACAAGAAAAATGAATTTATGGCCCAGGGCAAGGCTTTGCTGAAAGACTATAAGACTGTTGTGCTGGTAAACCAGGGCAGCGCTTCCGCTTCCGAAATCCTGGCCGGGGCATTAAAAGATTATGGCAAAGCTGTTATAATAGGAGAGAAGACTTTCGGGAAAGGGTCTGTGCAGACATTGGCTGATTTAGAAGACGGATCAGTCATAAAAATAACCATAGCTAAATGGTTGACACCGGCAGGCAATAATATCAATGAACAGGGGATTGAACCGGATGTTACGGTTGAATTAAGCCTGGATGACTATAATGGCAATAAGGATCCGCAGATGGATAAGGCGGTAGAAACTTTAAAAAATAAATAAAAAAATAGGGGGCCCCGGAGGTCCCCCTGATTTTGATTCATCTTTTTTTGATTATTATTTTTTTTATTCTACGGCCGCCCCACATCCCATCCTCGTCCC
>CAYHWE010000024.1:0-14499 GCA_964360445.1 uncultured Gammaproteobacteria bacterium
GAGTTCATTAAGGGTATATGTGACGCCACCCTCGGATTCAATTACGATGTTTTTATATTCATCGTATTCGTATGGTTCGGAGCCGCTGACCATGTGAAAATAGGCCATGTTTCCGTTCACGACAGCCGTTTCCACGAGTTCATTGGATTTGGCATTGGCGTTGACGGCGGTGAATATTAAAAAGAGCAGAAATAAAACAGCCGATTTTTTCATTACCCCTCCTTATTTTTTTATTTGATAATATATTATTATATAGAATAAAATAAAAGTCAACCTGTATGGCAAAAAGGAAAAAGAAAAAAATTGCAACAAAGTATATCTTTGTAGTTGGAGGAGTTATGTCTGGAGTGGGGAAAGGGATAACTTGCGCTTCGATCGGAAGGATTCTGACCGGCAAGGGGTTTAATGTCAGCGCGATCAAGATTGATCCTTATATCAATGTGGATGCGGGAACAATGAATCCGGTAGAGCACGGCGAAGTTTTTGTTACCGAAGACGGTGATGAGACCGATCAGGATATCGGAAATTACGAAAGGTTCCTGAACAAGAATATATACAGGGAGAATTATATGACAACAGGAAGGGTGTATCAGAGCGTGATCCAGAAAGAGCGTAATCTGGAATATGAAGGCAAGTGCGTCCAGGTTGTTCCGCATATCCCGATGGAAGTCAGGGAAAGGATAAGAAAGGCGGTAAAGAAGAGCGATGCGGAAATAATGGTTATCGAAATCGGCGGCACTGTCGTAGAATATGAAAACCTGCTTTTCCTTGAAGCGGCGCGTTATATGCATCTTGAAAATCCGGACGATGTCCTGTTCGTGATGGTAAGTTATCTGCCGATCCCGTCTAAGATCGGGGAAATGAAGACAAAGCCGACCCAGCATGCGGTAAGAAGTCTGAATGGCGCCGGAATCCAGCCTGATTTCATCATTGGAAGATCGGTTGCCGAGCTTGATGAGCCGAGAAGGAAAAAGATCGGTATCTTCTGCAATGTAGCAAGAGAAGACGTTATTTCCGCTCCTGATATCAACTCTATCTATGAAGTGCCGCTTAATTTTGAAAAGGCTGATTTGGGCAATAGGATTCTAAAGAAATTTGGATTAAAGGCGAGGAAGAAGGATATGGTTGATTGGCGCGCGATGGTTGATTCTATCAATAGTGCGAAAAAAGAAGTCAATATCGGTATTGTCGGCAAGTATTTTTCAACCGGCGATTTCACTATCTCTGATTCTTATATTTCAGTGATCGAGGCGATAAAGCACGGAGCGGCCGCGAATAAGGTTAAAGCGAATCTGCACTGGGTCAATACGGATGAGGTGGAAAAGAATGGAACAGATATGCTTAAGAAATTCGACGGCATCATCGTGCCGCAGGGCTGGGGTTCGAGAGGAAGCGAAGGAAAGATTGAGACAATCAGATATTGCCGAGAAAATAAGGTCCCTTACTTCGGTTTATGTTACGGCATGCAGATGTGCGTGATCGAATTTGCGAGGAATGTTTTGAAATTAGAAGGCGCCAGTTCGGAGGAAGTCGATAAGAAGACTAAGCACCCGGTAATCCATGTCATGCCTCACCAAAAAGAATTGATTGCCAAAAAGCAATTCGGAGGCACGATCAGATTAGGCGGTTGGCCATGCAAGATCGTCCCTAACACCCATCTGGCGAAAGCATATAAGGCTAAATTCGGCAAAGAGGACGTTATTTCCGAAAGGCATAGGCATCGATATGAATTCAATAGCGAGTATAGAGAACAATTGGAAAAGGCCGGTTTAAAGGTATGCGGAGTTTCGCCTGATAATAAAATTGTCGAGGCTATTGAAATTACGAATCATCCATTCTTCATAGGAACCCAATTTCATCCGGAATATATTTCCAGGCCGCTCGACCCGCATCCTTTGTTTGTTGAGTTTATTAAGGTCTGTTCGAGCTTGAAGAATTCCGCCCGAGGCGGATCCGCCTCGGGCGGAAAAAAATAAAAGGATTTTTAAGACAAAAAAGCCGCCGATTTTTCGGCGGCTTTTTTGTCTTTTTGAGATCTTATTTTGATACTACGCTTACAACCTTTGTTATCTTGTAATTACCGTCGAATTTCTTTAATTTCTTTGTTGAGAATTTAACGATTCCGGCAACTTTTGCAAATAGTGTATAGTCTTTGCCTGTTAAAACATTAGTTCCTGGATAGTATTTTGTTCCTCTCTGGCGGATCAAGATTGAACCGGCCTTTGCAGTCTGGCCATCCTGAAGTTTGATGCCAAGTCGTTTACTTTGTGAATCGCGGCCTAACCCGGTAGAGCCAGCGGCTTTCTTATGTGCCATATTATTAGCTTAAAAATAAAAACAGAATTTCTGAGAATTCTTTATGTTTTTATAATAACAGATATCCCAAAGATGGTCAAGAGGGGGTTGACTTTTATGTTGCTTATGATAATATAAAGGAAAGCCGACTAAATTAGTAGGAATTCATATGAAATTTTCAACAAAAGCGACATACGGATTAAGAGCAATGATAAGATTGGCCAAAAGCGGTGATAAGGAAAGTGTGTCCTTGTCTAGCATTGCCAAAGCGGAAAATATCTCTCAGAAATATCTGGAAAGATTGTTTTCCGAGCTTAAAAAGGCTGATTTGGTCAAATCGGAGAAAGGGACGTCCGGAGGATATAAACTCCTGAAAGATCCGTCAGAAATCAATATATTGGATATCATAAACGCTCTGGAAGGAAAGATTTCGCCGTTTCACTGTTACAGCAAGGATTAAAAGATATACTGCAATACCGGATGCAATTGCGGCGTAACATTGGTCCTTAGCAGGATACAGCAATCAGTCGCCATGACTTTAAAGGATATAAAATTAAGCCAACTGTAATATTAAAAGTTTTAATTACAAATAAGTTTACACAAATTTTTCACCAATCGGCGCAAATCAATGTTAATTGGTTTTAAAATCAGTGTTAATCTGCGCATTAAATATGTTGCAATATTCAAAAAAAGTAATTGAGCATTTTCGCAACCCCCGCAATCAGGGGGTTATTAAGGATGCCGATGCTGTCGGCCAGGAAGGGAATGCAGCTTGTGGAGATGTTATGAAGATGTATTTAAAAATAAAAGATGACCATATCAAGGACGTTAAATTCGAGACCTTAGGATGCGCCGCCTCTATCGCTGTTTCTTCCGCTTTGACCGAAATGATCAAGGGAAAAACACTGGAAGAAGCTATGAATGTAAGCAAGGACGATGTGGCCCGCGATCTGGGCGGATTGCCTCCGATAAAAATGCACTGTTCGATGCTAGGCGTCGATACTCTGCACACGGCTATTAAAAATTATAAAAAATAAACTTCCGCAAATTACAAATCTAACACAAATAATTGAATTTGTATATTTGTAGTCATATTCGTAGATTTGCGGGATAATATTATGAATTTTGAAACAAAGATCAATGAAGAATTGGAAAAAATAAGACCGGCATTGCAGATGGATGGCGGTGATGTCAGATTTATCAGTTTTGACGAAAGCACAGGCTTATTAAAGGTGCAGTTGTTAGGAATGTGTTCTCATTGCCATATGTCTCAGATCACTTTGAAACAAGGAATCGAGGCAGAGCTTAGAAATGCCATTCCAGAAGTGAAAGAAGTTGAGGCTATATAAAATAAAATTTTTTATATGAAACATATATATTTAGATCACAGCGCGACAACGCCTGTCGATAAAAAGGTTTTAAAAGAAATGACGCCGTATTTCACTAAAAAATACGGTAATGCTTCGTCTTTGCATAATTTCGGGCAGATTGCCATGGCTGCAATAGATAAAGCGAGAAAACAAGTTGCCGATCATCTGAATTGCAGTTCCAGTGAGATCGTTTTTACTTCCGGGGCCACAGAATCGAATAATTTAGCGATCAGGGGCGTTGTCAAGGCTTTGCAGAAAAAAGGCGTAAAAAATCCTCATATCATAACTTCCTTGATCGAACATCCGGCTGTTTTAGAGCCTTGCGCTGAATTGCAGAAAGAGGGAATTGAAGTGACTTATGTGAAAGTAAAATCTAACGGAGCCATAGATATTGATGATTTTAGGAATGCTATCAAGGATAATACTGTCCTAGTTTCGATAATGCATGTCAATAGCGAGGTCGGCAGCATCCAGCCGATAAAAGAAATCGGCAAGATAATCAGGAAAGCGAATGAGAAGAGGATGAAAGATTGGCTGCAGTCAGGTCCGAAGGAAAGAGGGGAAAAGCCGCAACCGGTTTATTTCCACACTGACGCGACGCAGGCTGTCAATTATCTTAATTGTGATGTTCAGGAAAATTACGCGGATTTGTTGAGTTTATCCGGACATAAGATTTACGGGCCGAAAGGCATCGGCGTCCTCTATGTAAAAGCAGGAACGCTTTTGAGGGGGATGCAGCTGGGAGGGCATCAGGAGAATAGCTTGAGAAGCGGAACATTGAATGTGCCTGGCATTGTCGGGCTGGGAGCCGCGATCGGACAGATTGACGAGAAAACAAGGGAAAAAAATAATAAAAAAATAGCGAAGTTAAGGGATAAGCTGATTGCGGGCATCATTAAGAAGGTGCCGGATGTCGTATTGAATACCGACAGGAGCATATCGACTCCTTCGCACGCGCACTTTTCTTTCTTAGGCGTCGAAGGGGAGTCTATCCTGATTTCTTTGGATCTGGAAGGCGTTGCCGTATCGACCGGATCGGCTTGCGCTTCCGGAAGTCTGAAGCCTTCGCATGTGCTTTTGGCTATGGGCATAAGGCAGGAAGTCGCTCATAATTCCATCAGATTCACTTTAGGCAAGGACACGACCGATGAAGATATAAGGCATGCCATAAAAGTAATGCCGCCGATAATTAAGAAACTGCGTAAAATGGTTCCGGAAGGAGTCGTATAAGATAAAAAGTTTTATGATAAAAACCGCCAGCTGGCGGTTTTTATGTTGCTAGGTGTTTTTTTTATTTTTCATTCAAATGGATTCCGATTCATGTTTATTTCGTTGCCAGTCCCTTTGCTATTTATGTTCTGGATGATCTGATTGAATTTATTGATATCGACAGTTTCCGAAGCGACTTCTTTTTTTAGCACGATAATGATTTCCGATTGGGTGATTGTCTGATAAATATTTTCGTATAAGAAAAAGAAAAGGAAATAGGCCGTAAAAATCGTTAAGATGATTACGGTAAAATACGCGAAATGCGCGATTTTTTGCGGGGTTATTTTTGTTTTGTTGATTTTTATCATATTCTGTAAATTATGCCGCCGGATATGTTATTTCCAGTATGTGTGGGCGAGTATCTGGACCGATACTTTGCTTGGCGAACCGCTTTCGCCTTGGATTTTGGATATTTCGATCGAACTGACATTTATGTAATAATTCAGGCTTTCAATGTCTGCCAGGTATCTCATGATGTCGGTGAAATCGCCCTCTATATTGAAATTAAGCGGAGTTTTCGTATAACCGTTGCTGCCGGCGCCTTTTTCAGTCATCAGATTGAGTTTTTGCGTAACGCCGTGCCTGTTTGCGATATCTTCGAGCGTTGTTATGAATTCAAGAGCGCGGCTTTGATTGATGAAAATCTGGTCGAAAACGACAAGATTAGGTTCGATCTTTTTAAGGTTTTCTGATAACTTTTTCAGGCTTTGTCCTTTGACGTATTTTTTTTCCAGATCAGTCCTTTGCGCTTCGATTTCCGATTCCATCTTTCTGATGTCGGAGATGGTCGGCAGGATGATGAAATAGCCGATAGCGGACATGAATACGATAATGACCGTTATGTTGATAATTATCTTGTTTTTCAGATTCAATTTTATGAAATCATTGATATTCATCGGTTTTGCGCTATTTTCAACGTTAATTCATCCAGATTGAAATTCAGTTTTATTTCAAAGCTGATGTTTTCT
The DNA here is from genome assembly GCA_964360445.1 of uncultured Gammaproteobacteria bacterium. Classification (GTDB taxonomy): domain Bacteria; phylum Patescibacteriota; class Patescibacteriia; order Patescibacteriales; family JAKAJF01; genus CAYHWE01. Next base: position 5,903 of record CAYHWE010000024.1, read on the forward strand.
TTCTGGAGCATATTTTTTAATGGGAAGTCCGCGTTTTTAAACATCCCGGCCTTTTCTATATTATCCTTGAATTCCAGGAGGCCGGCGCGAGTTTTTGCATTGCCCACGATCTTAATGCTCGAATCGTCTCTGTTGATTTTTACGAAAGAGAATGATATGTCACCCGGTGTTTTTGCGATCAGTTCTTCGAGCAGAAGCGACCAGGGAGCGTATTCGCTCTGGATCTGGGAAACTGAAGCGAACTTGGCGTTTATTTCCCTGACTTTCTGGTTATAGCTTTGGGTACTCTTGGTAATCAATGATGTTTCACCGACTATCCTGTTGAAATTATTCTGCAGGACGAATTCGGCGGCAAGAAGGCAGGATGATGAAACGATCAGAATCAAAAACAATATATATATTATTTTTTTCAGCAAGCCATAAGCGTGCTTGAGTTTTATTTCGTCTTTTAGTTCCTGTGAAATGAGGTTCAGGGTGATCATATTATTCTTCCAAAAATAAACTTCTTAATGATAAGCCGATTGCCGTGGAAAATGTGGTCTTGAAATCATTGTTAAGGGAGGAGGGCTTGTCTTTTGCTTGATATTTTTTTACTGTTTCCAGGTGCTTGATGGAATGCAGTATCTTTGAAAAATCATCTTTAGCGCCGTCCAAATTTACGAGCGGGTCGCCGACAACGGTATTTATATTCAGCTTTTCGTTGATTATCCTGTTTAATTTTTTTATATTGGCGCCGCCGCCGCAGAGCATTATCTGGTTTATCGGCCCTCTGTTCGGGAAGTGGCTATTATAAAAATCAACAGCTTCGTTTATTTTGGAGGTCAGCCCGTCTATCACATCTGAAAGGATGTCTTTCACGACACCCTGCGCCTTGTCCTCATCCAGGCCGCAGATCACCTTCGCTTTTTCCGCCTGCGTCTGGTCTATTTTTAATGATTCAGCGATTTTATTCGTTATCTCGTTGCCTGATATCGGGATGCTGATCGTGAATAAGATGGTATTTTTTGAATAGACGGTAAGCCCCGTCCTTGTCGCGCCGATATCCAGAATTATATAATTCTTATTTTCTCCTTTGAATTTCGGCCTTTCTTCGAGCAGAAGGCTGCGGCAGATCGCTATCGATTCTATTTCAAAAGCGACCGCTGACAACCCGGCTTCTTCCAGTATCTTCGTATATTGGTTTATTATTTTTTTCGGCGCTACGCCGGCAAGGATCATCTGGTGATGCTTGGAACTGCCGATGACTTGCCAATCGTAATATATGTCATCTATCGACATCGGAATATGCTTTTCTATTTCCGCTTCTATGATATTTTCAATCGCGTTCGGAGTCTTTTCTGTCTCAATCAGCTTAATGAAAGTTTTTGATTCCGGCAGGCACACGACGGCTTCCTCGGAAGTAACTTTTCCGTATTGCGGTTTTTCCACGATATTTTTTATCGCTTTGATGATATTTTCCCGGCTGATGATCTCGCCTTTTTCAAGCAGCTTGCCGGCGAAATCGGTTTTGCCGATTGCTTGTATCCTGAAAACATTCCTTCTCTTATCAAGCTGGACCAATTTCAAGGAAGAATCGGAAATGTCCAGGCCGATCGGATATTGTGAATTGCCGTTGAGCATAAAATAATTTATAAAGATATTATAACATATTAATACTCTTCTTCCCAATGCTCAACCACGATCACCGGCGAAAATTCTGTCGCTCCGAAGGCCTGCACGAGGATATCATTGTTATGCGTTATGTTTATATCCCTTTGCGTTCCGGTGATTGATAATTTCCTGCTGGCCATTCCGCCGTTGATGTTGAAATCTCCCGCATTCTGGATATTTTTTATTTCCAGCTGGTCGGCCGCGTATAGGACGCCGTTGATATTCACATTTCCGACATTATTTTCGAATTCGATCTTGCTTTTTGACATGATTCCGGAAGGGGAGCCGGTCGCGTTGTTGACCGTGATATTTATCCCGCTGCTTTCAGTTTTGAATTCTTTGCTTGTGACCAGGAGCCCATTGATTGTCAGATTGATAGGATCTTTTATTTCCACTTCGCCGACGACGTAGATTATCCCGTTAAGAGTAAGATTCGGATTATTCTGCAGCAAGGTTTTGAATTGGCTTTCCGTGTAAACCGTATCGGCCATATTTTTCAGGGATGATGTCGCGGTAGAATCGAAATCAACGGCTGGCATATCCATGACCGGCGCGGCAGGAGGAAAATTAGCGGCATTGGTCGCGCCGCCGATATTTACTGTCGCCTGCCAATTCTTATTATAATTTCCCACGGCATTCAGGTTGCCGGCTATATTCAGGTCGCTTGCTCCATTAACGATGAAATTGCCGTTAGAATAAGCGTCGCCGTTTATGAAATTGACATTGCTCGATGAGATGTCGACATTCCCATCGGCAAAAGCGGCGCTTGATCCGATGCTTGTCTGTCCGAGCGCTTTATATATTTTTGTTTTTATCACTCTTTGGCTTGTTTTGCCGCTCACGTTTATCGATCCGGTGGAAATTATATCCGCGTGCGCTTTGCTGCTGTTGGCGATAGAGACTGTGTAGGAGCCGCTATTCGCGCCGAAAGGATTGTTTCTAGTGAAGCTGTCCGACCAATTGTCGATCGTTATGAAATTATCGGAATAAGCCTGGTCGTTTTTCAGTTTCCAGATCATTTCAGCTATGCCTGATTCGGCCAGATAATAAGTTTTTTCTCCGGAAGTCTGGCTTATGGCGATCTTATTTTCAGAAAGCGATGAATTGAAATAATAGATCATCAGGAATAAGATGAGCGACATCAGCAATACGGCCAGCAATAGGGCGACGCCACGATTGTTCTTTAGGTTCATAGATTAGTTGCGGCTAAAAACGCTTGAATCGATTTTAAGCTGTTTTTGGTTTTTTTTTAAGGTTATTAAGATATGGACGAGGTTTTGATTTCCCCAGAATTGGATATTGTCAAAATATTCTCCGACGATCCTGTCTTCAAGGGTGGCTTTTGTCGGCGCTTGTCCTAATTGGTTCAGGCTGTCCCAAATCACATATACGCCAGGGTCGGCCGGAAAATAATAAGCTTCATGCGCACGCATAAGGTTTGTGCCGCTCAGATAGTATCTTATATAACTTATCTGGGCGATATCGTGGCCGTTCTGGAAAAAAATTTCCGTGCTTGTGGCTGAAAGCGATGTTACTATCCCGACGGATTGCCTGATTTCGCGGGATATCCTGTCGAGCGATACGCGCGCGTTCTGCGTCAGTTCGTTTTCATTCGTGCCGGCGGTATATGATTTCTGCGCGAGAGAAAACAGGGAAGCGGTCAGGAGGATTATGATCGTGAACAGGCTTATGCTCGTGATGATTTCTATCATCGTGAATCCTTTTTCCTTTTTGATTTTTAAAATATTGATTTCCATTATTTCAGATTTATGAGCAATAGCAGGTTATAATTTTTTTTATTCTTATGCGCGTCCGCGTAATAAACGGTCGTGGATGCGATTTTCAGTCCGGTGTCGGTTGAAGTCGCCTGCAGATCCTGATCGACAGAATAAACTTTTGTTTCCCGCTCGAAATTATATAGGTAGTTGCCCGGGTCGGCTGATAGTCTGTGCAGAGCTTCTATCGTGCCGGTGGCTATGGCTGAATAATCATCGGAATTGATCTCTTCCATCTTGTCCTGGGCCAGATATGAAGCGATTGATATATTTTCAGCGCCTTTGTTTATGGCAAGGGCGTTCGGGAACGCGCCTACCAAGGATACTAACGCCAGGGTCAATATGCCGAAAGCGACCATTACTTCTATCAGGGAAAATCCCTGTTTGTCCATATTTTTTTTCATATATTGTTCGTTATTGCGCAAGCTGGATATAACCGGACGGCTTGACGTTGATAATCGCTGTTTTTCCGTCGCTGTTTATGAGGATTATCTGCCCTGACTGAGAAACGCCGCCGAAAGAATTGAAAACGATTTCATTGTTTAAGGCGGCGTCTATCTGGTTGAATCTTACTTCCGGCGGAAAGGATATCGACTTGATCGTGGATGTTGCCGCGCCGGTTTTCATTATTTCGTATTTATGTTCAATCGTGTCGAGCAGGACTTTATAAACCACCTGTTCCGTGATTGTCAGCTGTTGCGCGTAACGTATGTCGGAAGTCAGATTCCTGGAAACGCTGTTTATTTTCAGGTTGGCCTGATATTGTCTCAGATAAGGGATCGAAATCATGGATAAAAGCGCTATGATTGAAACGCTTACCAGCACGCTCATAAGCATATTTCCCTTTTGGCGGGAGAATGCGTTGTTATTGTTATAGCAGGACATTTTAAATGGCTGATGTTAATGAATACATAGGCATAATGATCGCTACGGCCATGGCTCCGATTCCGCATCCCAATACGAGGATAAGGAGCGGTTCTATTATTGAAGGAAGGTTATTCATGACCTGATCGACTTCGCCTTCGTAAAAGCCGGCCAGCTCCTGCAGGATATTATCCAGTTCGCCTGTCTGTTCGCCGATAGCGATCATCTGGGCAACGGTCGGCGGGAACAGTTTCGGATAAGTTTTTATGACCTCGTTTATCTGTCCGCCCTTTTTTATCCGTTCGGCCATTTCCAAGAGAGCGTTCCTATAATGGAGATTGCCCAGCACATTGGCGGTTATCTGGAAACTTTTGATTATGGCTATGTCTGTCTTGAGCAGGGCGCTGATCGTCCTTGAAAATCTTGCCAGATTGATTTTTTTGATGATCGGCGAGATGATCGGCATTTTTAAAACTAAGGTCTGGAAAATATATTTGCCTTTGTATGTATGCATGGCTTTCGTTGCCGTCGTTATCAATATCGCCAATACTATGAGAGTTATTATGCCGTTATTGATTATAGCCTCGCTAAGGCCGATCAGGATTCTTGTCGCCAATGGCAGTTCGGCATTGAAACTTTTCAACATTTCTGTTATTTTCGGGACGACGAATATCATCATGAATACGCCGATGCCGCCCATCGCGAAAATGATGACCGCCGGATAAGTCAAGGCGCCCTTGACCTTTCCCGTCAGTTCATGCTGTTTTTTCATCTGGATATACAGCTGCTCCAGGACATTCTCCAGCTTTCCGGACAATTCGCCGGCCTCGATCATATTGATGAATAATTCGCCGAAAATATTTTCGTATGGTTTAAGGCTTTCGCTGAAACCTTTGCCTTTTTCCACATCGGCGGCAAGACCGGTCAAAGCCGCTTCGAATAGCTTGTTGCTGCTCTGATCCGCCAATGTTTTCAGGGCGACGGACAGTGATATTCCGGCTTTTAACATTATGCCAAGATGCTGGACGAAAAATAATTTTTCCTTAAGCGGAACTCTTGATAGCTTAAGCAGATAGCCGTTGATTTTTTGCATCAGCGAGCTATTATCTTTTTCCGCCGCCGCTTCGTTTGTTTTTGGTGATAAGTTTACAACCATATTATTTTATTGGTTAGAAATATATTCTAAGGATTTTAATTCTTTTTCGCTTTTATTGTCAGCCAGCCTGAAAGCAGGCCAGAGCGCGGATAATATCAGCGCGCAAAGCATCATGAAAACATAATTTATCGGATAGAAAGAAAGGATAAAAAAAGAAAAAACAGCGGCCAGGATGTAGGCGGTAGGCATCGAAGTGCGGAAGAAATTTATCAGGTCGACATCGTGTCCGTCGATCCGCTTGTAAAAATACGAATCTCTCAAGGTCTGGATCAGGGCGGCTCCGATCCTGGTCGAGAAAAGCACTATTGTCCAAAGGAGGACGTCCGACGTATCGATGAACAGGATGGCGGCAGTTGAAAGGACCATAATGAAAAGCGAGGCGATCAGCAATTCTTTTTCTCCGAATCTTTTGTCGGCGAGAAAACCGGCCGGATAGGGGAGAATAATGAAAGGGATTAGCATGACCGTGAAAATCAGGCCGATCTGCTCCCAGGAGATGCCCAAGCTTTTCAGGTAGATGGGGGAGTAGATTATCATTATGGCGTAAAAAAATTCCAAAACAAAAGAAATATAATAGATCCTTAAGACATTTTTGCGCCTGATTATCTTTTTAAAGATATCGTCTACATTCAGGCTCCCCTTGAATTCATGGTTTACGCCCCTCAGCTTGCTTAAGGCGATTATCAGGACTATCAGATTAAGCAATAGGGCGACAAAAAATGCGGCTTGGAAATCATATTTTTCCAAAAGCTGTGTGGAAAGGAACGGGCCCAAGATGAAGCCGGTGTCCAGGATCATGAGGTGAAGGCCTCTGATGCGTCCGGATTTATGGTCGGTTGAAAATGATTCTAATATTATATCAAGACAGACAAGAGCAAGGCTTCCGAAAAATATGTATAAAACCAAGAAGATGAGCGTCAGGTTGCCCGGAGCCATCGCGCTTAAGAAAATCAGGGATAATGTCTGGATGCCGAGGGACGCGAAAAAAGTGTTTGACTTGCCGAATATTTTTATTATTTTATGGAATTCGAATAATACGATCAGGACCAGGATGTAGGAAATAAAATAAAACAAGCCGACATTTTCCGAACCGGTCGCCTTATTGATATAGGAAGAGATGATATATGCCAAAACCGCTTGGGAAAATCCAAGAAGGAAAGAGATATAGCCTATGAATTTAAGTTTTTTGCGGTTTATTTTTTCGTCGTGCATATTTGCGATTTACAGATCTTATTCTTTTGTGACCCTGATGACCTCCTCAATGGATGTTATGCCATTTTTTGCCTTTATGAATCCGTCTTCAGCTATCGTTATCATTCCTTGTTTTTCGGCCTGGTTCTTCAGTTCCCTGTCCGTGGCTTTTTTCAGGATCAGATCGGACATTTCTTGCGTTACCTCCAAGGTCTCATAAATCCCGAGCCTTCCTTTATAGCCGCTGTTATTGCATTGTTTACATCCTTTGCCGCGATAAAATAAGATGGATTCAAGTTTTTTATTGTTATCGATGATGATTTTTTCCCTTTCCAACGTTTTCAGGATCTTGTCTATGTCGAAATGACCCTTTAATTCATCTATATTTTCTTTGGTCAGGTTGTAGCTTTGGATGCAATTCGGACATATTTTTCTGACTAATCTTTGCGCAATGATGACATTAGTGGTGGTGGCGACTAAAAATGACGGGATACCCATATTCGACAAGCGGGGTAGGGTCGTTACTGCGTCATTGGTATGCAGGGTTGATAGGACCAAATGGCCGGTCATAGCCGCGTGTACGGCGATTTCCGCCGTTTCTTCGTCGCGGATTTCTCCGACCATGATGATGTCCGGATCCTGACGCAGGAGGGCGCGCAAGCCGGATGCGAAAGTAAATCCTATTTTTACGTTTACCTGCGATTGGTTTACATGCGGCATCCTGTATTCGATCGGATCTTCGACTGTTGAAATGTTTACTTTCGGCGTGTTCAATATGTTCAAGACGGTATAAAGGGTCGTTGTTTTTCCCGATCCGGTCGGTCCGGTGACCAAAATCATCCCATGCGGCTTATTGATGTTGTTTTTTATGGCTTTTAAGCTGCTTGGCTGGAAACCCAGCTGTTCAAGATTCAAGACTTGCGCTTTTTCATTAAGGATACGCATCACGACTTTTTCGCCGTCAAAAGTTGGGATGATGGAAACGCGGAAAGCGACTTTGAATTCAGGATTGCTGATTTTGAAGCGCCCGTCCTGAGGAAGCCTGTGCTCGTCAACTTTAAGATTGGATAATATTTTTATGCGGGCGATGATGCCTGATTGCGCGGTTTTCGGAAGGCTCATCACTTTGCGCAGAATCCCATCTATGCGATAGCGGACAACGACCTCTTTTTCTTCCGGTTCGATGTGGATATCGCTGGCGTCTTCAAAAACAGCGTATTCAAGCAAGGTATCGACGATCCTGACTACGGGCAGGTCTTCGGCTATTTTTTTCAGGTCCTGGTCTTCTTCCGTTTCTTTCTGGTCCTCTTCGTTAGTCAGATAATTAAGTTCGGCTTTCAGGGTTTTGTGATACTGTTTCAGGCCTTCTTTGATGCCGTCGGGAGAGGTCAGGTTGATTTTTAATTCCAAGCCTGTTTTTTTCCTGATGAATTCGAAAATTTCAAGATCCTCGGGATTGGTTGTCGCGATTTTTATTTCCTTGCCGTCGCTGTCAAAAGCTATGAGTCCATGAGATGCCGCAATCGGTTCGGGAATCACCATCAGCACATCTTTCCTTATTATCTGGTCTTTCAGGTTGACGAATGGCACGTTAAAATAATTGGCAGTGGCTTCATATAGAGACGACTGGTTGATTATCTTTTTGCTGATGAGATATTCTTTTATGTCCTTTCCGTTATCTTCAGCTTCCTTGGCCAACTTGTCGAATTCTTCCGGAACTATTCCGACCCTATCCAGGATTTTTTTCAATTGTTCCTTGTTTGTTTGCATGGAGGTTAGTTAATCGGTAGATTAGTTTATTGGTTGATTAAGCATGAGTAAAACTTTTATCTAGTCACTAATCAACTAATCACTAATTTCTAATTTATTATACCAAGTTTTTTAATTTCCCGCCAATATTTTATCTGTGAATAAGATCAGATACATATTGGACTCCGAAGGAGGCTAATATGTATGCAAAT
>CAYHWE010000025.1:0-13996 GCA_964360445.1 uncultured Gammaproteobacteria bacterium
ATGATAGAGCCGTCGCTAGTATGAATATAGAGGTTATTATCCGTGTATTTCATTGATAGCTACTATTTGTTCCCAAAGTATTTTTAAAATACAGGACTTGGTTATTGGCGGCAAAGGACATATTGCCGTTTACAGTCAAATTTGCATCAGGATTTGCCGTTCCGATCCCGACATAACCTCCGAAATACGCTCCATCCGCGGGAGGAGTTGTGCCCCAGGAAGTGGAAAAACCGCCATCAGCCACCATATTGCCGGGAGTATAAACTCCGTTGGTAAAAGAACTGTTATTATTCAACCTCAGCCAAGTATCGTTCGCATCGGTTGTTGTCAGGGCCACCTTCCCATTTAAGGACAGGCCGCTTGCATTAGTGCTGTTTGTTGTGGCGATATCTAATATGTTGCTTGGATTATTTATCCCGATTCCGACATTTCCGCCGCCGTTGGCAATGATTACATTTCCGGAAGAGTTATGGTTTATCAGCACTCTTGGGTTTGAACCGGACGGATTGCCGTCCAAGACTAAATATCCTTCAGTTGATTCTCCTCTGATCCTTCCACCGGTCGCTCCCCCGAAAGTTGTCCAGTAATTATAGGCGTTACCCAAGATTGCCGTGGTAAACTGGCCGTTTATATCAACGGCTCCCGATATCTGTAATTTGGTTGCCGGGCTTATCGTTCCGAATCCAACATTCCCCGATTGCACAATTAATCCATTTGTATTGCCAGCAGTATTCAAAATTAAAGTTCCTGATTTTTGTTGAGTTGTTAAGCTGCCATTTATCGGCGCGTCGCAACCCGGATTGCCAGATGCGCAAGTCGGAGGAAGGTCTGCCGGCGCTGTCCAGGCGGCGAGCAAGGATTGGAAAGAAATTGAGAGGCCGAGGGCGAGGATGATTGTTATGAGGAAGTAGGAAAAGAATTTTAAATTTTTCATATATTTTTAATTTTTAGGATTTGCTATCGCGTCTAATTCTTCTTGGGTATAGACTTCCGGCTTTTCCTGATTATCTTGCTGCGCTCCCAATTCTTTTTCTGCCTCTTGTCTCGGGTTGGCGATAAAATCCAGTTCTTCCTGGGTGAAGCCGTTCTGTTTTATCTCTTCCGGGGATTTTGCATCGATCTGCGCTGTTTTTTCCGCGATTTTCTGTTCGATCAATTTTTCTTTTTCCTGTTCTTGGTTCTGCTGCCGATCCTGTTCCGTATTTATCGCCGGCTGGTTATCCTGTTTTCTGCTATTTTCCTTTTTAAGGTATAAAAAAGAAAAAACTCCGGCCATGATTATCGCTATAAGAAAAAGGATGCCAAGGGCTGATTTTGGAGACATAGATAAAAAGTTGAAAGTTATAAAGCGGAAAGTTATTTGTTATTATTATACCATTTTTTAAGAATCATGCCTAATCTTGATTTAAGGGATTGTTTAGGGTAGAATAATTTTATGATCAAACTATTTTTATACAATACATTAACGAGAAAAAAGGAGGAGTTTAGGCCGATTGAGAACAGTAAAGTCGGACTGTATACCTGCGGACCGACTGTTTATAATTATGCCCATTTAGGCAATCTGCGCGCTTATCTTTTTGAAGATGTCTTAAGGCGTGTTTTGCTTTATGATGGATATGAAGTTAACCATGTGATGAATATAACGGATGTAGGGCATCTTACCGGCGATCAGGATATGGGAGAGGATAAGCTGGAAAAAAGCGCAAAAAAAGAGGGCAGATCAGCCTGGGATATCGCGGAATTTTATACAAAAGCATTCCGGGAAGATATTGAAAAATTGAATATTTTAGAGCCGAATGTCTGGTGCAAGGCGACCGATAATATTCCAGAGCAGATTGCAATGATAGGTGAATTGGAGAAAAAAGGATATACATATAAGACAAGCGACGGAATTTATTTTGATACATCGAAATTCAAGGATTACGCAAAATTAAGCCATCTTGATCTGGAAACATTAAAAGAAGGCGCGCGTGTTGAGGTTAATCCGGAAAAGAAGAACCCGACTGATTTTGCTTTATGGAAATTTTCGCCAAATCCGCCAACTGGCGGAGAGAAGCGCCAGATGGAATGGGAGAGCCCGTGGGGAACCGGTTTCCCGGGCTGGCATATCGAATGTTCTGCAATGAGTTTGAAATTTTTAGGCAAGAATTTAGATATCCATTGCGGCGGCGTTGATCATATCAATGTCCATCATACGAATGAGATCGCTCAATCGGAAGCGGCAACCGGCAGGCAATTTTTCAATTATTGGATGCATGGCGCATTCCTGAATATTGCCGGAGGAAAGAAGATGGCGAAAAGCGCGGATAATTTTTTGACCCTGGACAATGCTTTGGTCAAGAAAGGATTGGACCCGTTAGCTTATCGTTATGCGGCGCTGCAGACGCATTATCGCAAGCCGATGGAGTATAGCGATGAGGCTATTGAGAATGCGGGGAGAGGATTGGAGCATTTGTATAATCAGGTTAGGCAATTTTCAATTTTCAATTATTCCGCCCGAGGCGGATCCGCCTCAGGCGGACAATTTTCAATTAAGGATGTTGATGGTGGTTTTAAGGAAAAATTTCTAGAAGCGATAAATGATGATTTGAATATGCCGCAGGCTTTGGCGATCGTGCAGGAGGTTTTGAAATCGGATTTGAGTGATGAAAAAAAATATGCGACTGTTTTGGATTTCGATAAGGTGTTAGGGTTGAAGCTGGATGAAGCGGGCGGAGCAGTAGCAGTTGAGCTTCCTGAGAATATCCAGGAGTTGGCAGGGGAGAGACAGAAGGCGAGAGATGAAAAGGATTGGGCGGAGTCTGATAGATTGAGGGAGAAAATTGAAAAAATGGGATATGTTGTTGAGGATAAGAAGGAGGGCATGGCTGTTAGGAGAAAATAGTTATTGTCATCGCGAGGAGCGGAGCTCCTTATTGTCATTCCCGACTCCGATCGGGAATCCAGGGGTAATTTGCATTGAGGTGAATTTAAATCTAAGCTCCAAGAAAGCGATTTCTAGAAGTTCGGTTTATAAAAATCTTTTTACTGATCAACCCTGGATCCCCGCTTTCGCGAGGATGACATTTTTTTATTATGAAAAAAAACTTCTGGGAGAAATTGAAGAAAAAAGGAAAACCCATATATGCCTTGGCGCCGATGGCCGGGGTGACTGACAGCGCCTTCAGGCAGATCTGCAAAGAATATGGGGCTGATGTTTTGTATAGTGAAATGGCGAGCGCTACCGCCTTAGTTTATGCTCCTAAAAAAACTTTAGAAATCGTTGAATTCGCGAAAAAGGAAAGGCCTTATGTCGTCCAGCTTTTCGGAAGTAAGCCTGAGCATTTTGCGATTGCAACTAAAATAATCACGGAAAAAGTAAAACCGGACGGAATCGATATAAACTTCGGTTGCCCTGTAAAGAAAGTGCAAAAGCAGGGGGCGGGGGCGATATTGATGAGCAATTTGAAATTGTCTTATGAAGTGATCAAGAGTGTTGTTGAAAATACGGATTTGCCGGTATCAGTAAAATGCCGCGCTTATGTCGAAGTTTCTTGGGACAAGAAAATCAGTGTTTTGGATTTCCTTGAAAAAATAAAAGAATTAGACATCAAAGCATTAATGATCCATGGCCGCAGCATGTCTCAAGGAAGGACTGGCGAGATTGATTGGGAAATAATCAAAGAAGCTAAAAATCGCTTTAACGGGATCGTGTTGGCGAACGGCGGAATAACGGACGCAAAAATTGCAAAAGATCTGCTTGAAAAAACCGGAGTTGATGGATTGGGAATCGCACGAGGCGCTTTGGGTAGGCCCTGGATATTCAGTCAATTAATAATTAAAAATTATCAATTATCAATTAAGGATATTTATAAAGTTGCCTTGCGGCATGCTAAATTGGCATACAAATTAAAAGGTGATGCCGGAATAAGAGAGATGAGGAAGCATTTGTGCTGGTATGCGGCGGGTTTGCCTGGAGCGGCTGAGTTGAGGGGAAAATTAGTCAAAGTTGAGAGCCTGGCGGAAATAAAGAAGATATTAAAATAAAAACTGGCCTTTAGCCGGTTTTTTAGAACCATTTTTTCCTTTTGAAGAATACGAGCATGCCGCTTGAGATGCTTAGCATTATCGTTATTATTATCCAAAAGCCGTTTCTTGTTTCCATGAACGGCATTCCGCTTACGGTGTTCATCCCGAAAATAGATCCGAGCAATGTAAGCGGGATGAGAATTACGGAAAATATCGTCAAAGTTTTCATTATATCATTCAGTTTGTAAGTCAGCAATGATTCGTTGGTGTCGTATAACACCCCGATCACTTCTTTCTGGTTTTCTAGGATTTCCCAGATCGTTTTTGTGTGCTCGATCAGATTTTTGTAATATATTTTCGTATTGTCGTCCAAGATCAGGATACTATTCATTTCCATCAGCTTCTTCAGGATGTTTTTGTGATTCTGCATTATCTTGCGGAAATTGATGACGCTATGCCTCAAGGAGAGTATCTTTGAGACAGCATCTTTCTGTTCGTGGGTGAATATCGTTTCTTCGATTTTGGAGATTTCGATGCTGTTCTGGTCAAGGATCGGATAACAGCCAAGGATTAATTTTTCCAAAATTTCATAAAGCAGGGCGGATGACGATTCAAGCTCGTAAGTAAGGCAGGACGGCCCGTCTTTTTTGCAGAGACTGAAAAAATCGTTAAGGGCGGAAACATCATCGTTGTGCATCGTTACCAGATAGCCATCGCTGATGAAAAAATCGATCTCTTTCGGCGTTATCTGCCCGTTGTGGAAAACAGGAAAATGCATGATCAAAAACAGATATCCGCTTCCCTGTTCGATGCTCTGTCTTTGCGCTGTCGTATTGGCGCGGGCGGCTTTCAGATGGTTCAGGTTGAAATTGTAATTCTTGCGCAGATATTCGATCTCGTTCTTCTCGGCGTTGTTGATATGGATCCAGGTCAGGCTGTTCGGCGTTTTCGGATTGTCAAAAATAATATACTGGATGTTTTTTGAAACTTTTTTGTATTTGATCATAGAATTGTCTCTTATGGATTTATTATAACAAATTTTCAGGCATAACGCCAAATATTTTTCTTGTTTCGTATTTTTGTGTTATAATCAGGATATGCCAGACAAACAATTGCCAAACAAATTCGAGAAAATCAGCGGCCGGAAAATAGAAAAAGGCGCTGATTCCGGTTTTGAGAAAAAAGAAGGAGCGAAAGAAATCGTTGAAGATAAAAAAACCGCCAATGAGATATATCTGAAAGAGGATTCTTCCAGCATTGTCGCGGTTGCCAACGCCCAGCATGGCGCCAAGGATGCGGAAAAGCAGATAGAAAAGGTCCTGGAAAAAGATCTGGCGGAAATATACCTTAATCTGTCTCCGGATAAACAAGAAGAATTCAGGGCAATGGGAGAGGAAACAGCCCGGGAAATAAATAAATTGCTGCAAAAGACAAGGGTCAAGGCCCGTGAGGTCATCGACCTGATAAAAAAATGGTTATCCGTAATCCCCGGCATCAATAAATATTTCCTGGAGCAGGAAGCGAAAATCAAAGCGGATGAGATATTGAAAATGAAAAATGTGAATATCAAAATGTAAGAATAGCCGCATGATTTTTTATTTTTGCATTGTTATTTTATATTTTGATTCTTACATTTTAAATTATTTACCATGGACTTCACTCTTCCACGGCAGACTTCTTTAAGCATCGACACCAGCCTTAATCTTAACGCTGATTTTTGGTTTGTTATTTTTTTCGGCGTTGCCGCCGCTTTTATCCTGCTTTTTGCCGTAAAAAAAATCATAAGGATGATGGCGCAAAAAAACAGGTATTATGACCATGTCGTTTATCTCGTAAGATTGCCGAAAGACAAGCCGAAAGACCAGGAAAAAGAATCCAGCCTCCAGCAATTGCGCGAAGAGATAGCGAGGGGCGAGACGGTTTTTTCCAGCATCGGCGGATTGCGCGCGCAAAGGGGGTTTATGGCTTGGCTGTTCGGCAGAAATGATCATTTCTCCTTTGAAATCGTCGCCAGCCAGAAACTGATCTCTTTTTACGCGGTCGCGCCGAGAGAAATGTCGAGATACCTAGAGCAGCAGATTCAAGCGCACTATCCTGACGCGGTCATGGAAGAGGCGCCTGATTATAATATTTTCAATTACAAGAATAATGTTGTCGCCGGCAGCCTGAAAACCAAGAGAGATTTTTTATTTCCCTTGAAAACATATAACAAGATGGAGGCGGATCCTCTGAATTCTCTCATCAATGTGATGTCAAAGCTCAATCCGGACGAGGGGATGGCGATCCAATATGTCGTCAGGAGCGCCAAGGGCGGCTGGCACCGGGCGGTCGTAAAATTCGTTTCTGATGTGCATAAATTCAACTCGGTCAGCAATGCTTTGAGGAACAGGGGGTTCTTAAAGATTTTTTTATTTTTCGGCGATCTGATCAGGTCGGCCAAGCCTCCGCAAAATCAGGCCAAAGCGGAAAATCAGCCGAGATTGACGCCGATGGAGGAGGAGACTTTGAAATTGATCGAGGAAAAAAATTCAAAAGCCGGCCTTGACGTGAATCTGCGCGTCGTGATCAGCGCGAAAAACGAACATCAGGCAAAAGCGTATCTTAATAATATCGTCGGCGCTTTCAGCCAGTATAACCATTATGAATACGGGAACAGTTTCAGCAATAAGATCAGCAATGGTTTTTGGAGCGGGCAGAACAAAATGATCAAAGATTTCATATATAGACGCTTTGATGAGTCTGTCCGGTTCTTGCTGAATACGGAAGAATTGAACAGCTTGTTCCATTTTCCTTTAAGGCAGGCGGAGACTCCGAATATATTATGGCTGACCGCGAAACACGCGGCGGCTCCCAACAATATCCCTGAAGAAGGCATAATCATCGGTCAGAATATTTATCGTGGCGTCGTGAAGAATATCCAGATAAAGAGGGAAGACCGCCGCCGCCATACCTATATAATCGGAAAATCAGGCGTCGGCAAATCGCAGCTGATCGCCGGAATGGCTGTCCAGGACATACTGAACGGCGAGGGCGTCTGCGTTATAGATCCTCACGGCGATCTTATCAAGGATGTCTTAAGCCGTATCCCGCCGGAAAGGGCCGATGATGTCATCCTGTTTTCTCCGGCCGATACGGAAAGGCCGCTGGCTTTGAATCTGCTTGAATTCGATCCGCGGTATCCGGAACAGAAAACTTTCGTCATCAATGAAATGATCAAGATTTTCGATAAATTGTATGACTTGAAGTCTACCGGCGGACCTATCTTTGAACAGTATATGCGCAACGCTATGCTTCTTATCATGAGCGATCCGGCGTCCGGCTCGACCCTGATGGAAATACCGCGCGTTTTAGCTGATCCCGAATTCCGTAAAATGAAATTGGATAAATGTTCTGATCCGACCGTTGTCGAGTTCTGGCGTAAAGAAGCGGAAAAAGCGGGCGGAGAAGCGGCGCTGGCGAATGTCGTCCCATACATCACCTCCAAACTGACTTCTTTCATTTCCAATGACACGATGCGTCCGATCATCGGCCAGCAGAAAAGCTCTTTCAACCTGAGAGATATAATGGATAACAAGAAAATACTGTTGGTCGATCTGACAAAAGGCCTTATCGGAGAGATGAACGCGTATCTTCTCGGTATGATTTTGGTGGGCAAGATATTGATGACCGCCTTGTCGCGCGCCGATATGCCGTCTGAACAGAGAAAGGATTTTTATCTGTATATAGATGAATTCCAGAATTTCACTACCGATTCTATCTGTTCGATCCTGTCCGAGGCGAGAAAATACGGATTGAATCTTATCATCGCCCATCAATATCTCGGGCAACTGGTAACGCAAGGCAATAATACGCAGATCAGAGACGCTGTATTCGGAAATGTCGGCACCTGGCTTCTGTTCAAGATTGGTTCGGAAGACGCGGAAATAATGGAAAAAGAATTCGCGCCCGTTTTCAATAAATATGATCTTATCAATATAGAGAAATATACGGCTTATGTTAAATTATTGATCGACAATACTGCCAGCCGTCCATTCTCTATGGCTACTCCATGGCCGCTGCCGGGCATCAAAAGAGAAGAAATCGCGTCAAGGATAAAGACTTTGAGCCGCCTGAAACACGGGCAGGACAGGAATATCATAGAAGCGGAAATCAGGAGAAGGACGATAGCCGCGTAACGCGTAACTATTTTATGGAAATAGCGCTTTGATTAGATTCGCTGCGCGATGATTTTTTATCTTGACAAGTTTGTGGAAATTATGTAAAATGCAAGTCTAATAATTAAAATAAAAAGCATTATGCAAAACAAAAATTCGAGCTTAAATGATGATTTTGCGGAAGATGACGGCTATGTTGATATGGAAGAAGAGCAAAGCGATGAAAATAGCAAGGAAGAGGTTGGCAATGACGGGGATAGCCAGGATGATGCGGTAAGCATCCCGAAATCAAAGGTGATCCTGATGAAAAAACTTTTTGATAACATAAAGAGCAACAGCGAGCAGCTGGCTCAGCTTATGTCCGGATTCATTTCGAGAGAAGATGAGGAGAGGATAAGTATCGGCCAGGTTGCCGATGAGAGCTTCAAGAAAGAAGGGGAGGAAGAGGGGAATATCGTCGAGGGAGTTTTCGACGGTGAAAGCATGATCGGTCCGGATGGGAAGAAGTATAGCGTTCCCGCCAATTATGCTTCAAAGTCAAAATTGATTGAAGGCGATATAATGAAACTGACCATAACCGGAGGCGGGACATTCATCTATAAACAGATCGGTCCGATCGAGCGCGCAAGAGTGATCGGCCAGTTGGAAAAAGAAGCCGACGGAGCGTATTATGTCGCCGCGGACGGGAAGCGTTGGAGAGTTTTGCCGGCGAGCATTACTTATTTCAAGGGCCAGCCCGGAGACGAAGTTGTCATATTGGTGCCGAAGAGCGGGGAAAGCAGGTGGGCGGCAGTTGAAAATATTATCAGAACTCAGGTGTAAAAAAGAAAAAGCCCGCCAGGAATTTCCCTGGCGGGCTTTAAATTAAGACATGTAAGTTTTTACCCGATCCGCTATATCAGGCATATTGAGATACAGCCTGTTGAAAATCTTCCAGCAAAGATCTTCTTCTTTGTTAAGTTGAACCTTTTTGTACAAATTGCTGATACGCGGCCCCAGCTTTTCGATTATTTTGTACATCTTCTCTCTGTCGGGTTGGGATTGAGCCATAATTTTTATGGCCGTAAGAAGATGTTTTTCCTTAAAGACGGCAGTATCAATCATGCTACGCGTGAATTCAAAAACCCTGATATCCGGTTTGAGTGACATGGGGACGCATATGCATGTAGAGAGGTAGGGTTTTTCTTTTTCCCTTATAAAGCCGTTTACTGCCAGCCGAAATAGATCATCCAATGCCTCGGGGGCTTTTATACGGATTATAAGATACATAAGAACTTCGATTGCCGGTATTGTCTTTTCGTTTTCAGCGCATTTTTGTAGCGCGCGTCCTATCGCTTTGCGAAAGAGGTCTTTGCTTTCAGCGTTCTCTAGGCAGAGATAGACTTCTTGTAGACCTTCAGAGAAACTATCGTAACTTTTTATTTCAATCGTATCACTGCATATTTCTCCCTGATCATCTTCATTCGGGGAATGGATCATATACAGTAAATTGAACATCCAGGTAGCAATTTCCTCATCGGTTTTAAGCTTTGACAGCCTGTCAGCAATTTTTCTTACCTCAAACATAATGCCTCCCTATGAATGTGCTTTTTATAAACTATTACGCAGGGCTTAAAAAAAGTCAATAGGGGACAAAAATAACCCGCCCAGTGCTCATGGGCGCCGATGTCTTGATTATTTTAGCTTTAATGTTAAAATGAATTAGTAAAAATTAACTTCTAAAAATGACTCTTTACCGTAAGTACAGGCCGCAGAATTTTCGCGAAGTAGTCGGCCAAAATCACATAAAATTGACTTTGGAGCATGAGATAGGATCAGGCAAAATCGCCCATGCTTATCTTTTTTGCGGTCCGAGAGCGGTCGGCAAGACTACCCTATCCCGCGTTTTTGCGAAAGCTATAAACTGCACTAACCGCAAAGACGGCGAATTTGAGCCCTGCGAT
The DNA here is from genome assembly GCA_964360445.1 of uncultured Gammaproteobacteria bacterium. GTDB lineage: Bacteria > Patescibacteriota > Patescibacteriia > Patescibacteriales > JAKAJF01 > CAYHWE01. Next base: position 10,106 of record CAYHWE010000025.1, read on the forward strand.
AAATGCGACAGCTGCAAAGATATTACGGTTGGCCGCAGCATGGATATCCTGGAAATTGACGCGGCCAGCCATACCGGCGTTGACAATGTCCGCGAAAATATAATCTCTTCCGCAAGGGTGGCGCCGGCAAAATCAAAATACAAGGTGTTCATCATAGACGAGGTCCATATGCTTTCAACATCCGCTTTCAACGCGCTCTTGAAGATCATGGAAGAGCCGCCGGCTTTCGTAGTTTTCATACTCTGCACGACGGAAATCCATAAAGTTCCGACAACGATCATTTCCCGCTGCCAAAGGTTTGATTTCAGGAGGATCAGCCTTAATGATATGACCAGGAAGTTGAATTATATAATAGAAACGGAGGGGATAAAAATCAGCCAGAATGTTTTAGAGGCGGTAGCGAGACAGTCAGAGGGACATATGCGCGACGCGGAAAGCCTGCTCGGACAGATCGTTTCTGTCAGCGGCAAAGAGATTTCGGATGAAGAAGCGATGCTCGCGATTCCGAGGAATGATCTTGGCGAGGCGGTAAACCTGATCGGATTGCTGGCTAAAAAGGATGCCAAAAACGCGGTAAGGCTTGTGAATAAAATAATGGATGAAGGGATAGATTTGAAAGTGTTTACCGGCAACCTGGTAGAAATAATCAGAAAAATCATCCTGATAAAATTAAATCCCGGCTTGGGAGAAAATTTCGGTTTTGATCTTGGCGAAAGCCTGGAACTGAAAATCAGCGACCTGGGTAAAGATATCGAGATGGAAAATCTGGCTTTTTGGGCGGAGCGTTTTTTAAGGGCGCGCAATGAGCTGAAAAATGCCAACATAGCGCAGTTGCCAGTCGAATTGGCGATAATCGAAATCTGTTTCGGGATAAGCGGCGCGAGCCAGAAAGCGGCTCAAGTTCCGGTCCAGAAATTTAAAACAGCGGGCGCGCCAAGCCGGACAGCTCCGGAAGATGCGGATGATGAAGAAGAAAAAACGGCGAACCCGATTGATTTGAGCCAGGTCAGTAAGGAGGATATAGCATCCCGCTGGAATGAGGTTTTGGCAAAAATTAAAAAACAGAACCATTCCCTTTCTTTTATCCTTAAGGTATGCGAGCCCAGAGATGTAAGCGGCAGCCAGCTTTGCCTCGCCTTTAAATATAAGTTCCATAAAGACAGAGTAAATGATCCGAATATAAAAGGGTTGATCGAGAAAGTGCTGAGGGAAGTTTACGGGGCGTCTTTGACATTCGAAGCCCTTATTGACGAAAATCTTGATTTCGGGAATAATGTTAATGATACTTTTATAGGCGGAGAGCCGCAGGTCAGCAAGGATGATAGCGCGGATACCGGCAGTGACGGAGGCGCGATAGATAATTTATTGAAATCGTTCGGCGGGAAAGTTGTGGGCTGACCACAAAAAATGGCTGCGCCATCTCGTGGCGAGTTCCGTAAAGTATCGATTACTGCCTTTTTGGCGGTTTTTATTATTATCAATATCATTCGGGGATCGTCTAATGGTAGGACATCAGGTTCTGGTCCTGAGTATCGGGGTTCGAGTCCCTGTCCCCGAGCAAAATAAAAATACTGGCTTCCTGCCAGTATTTTTATTTTTGTTTGTGGGGCGTGGCAAACCTCGTCGAGAAGACAAATAATAGGAACCAAAGTATGGTGATTGACTTATGCCTCCGCATTTGTTAACATAAAAAGGCTAATTTTCCAGCATAATGGAAGAGATGGCTTTGTTTTTTAAAAATGTAAAAACTTTAAACAGGAGAGTGCGCCATGAAAAACTTGATTGAATTTCTGCTTCTTTTTTTTCGCATCAGGAAAATAAGGTTGACAAGGACAATGCAGGAACTTTTCTCTGTTGCCAAAGAGCTTGACTGGCGTCATAATGTTTATTTTTGGGGGAATGAAAGATTCTCAAGAGAAATAGCGCGTCAGGCAATCAGCCTGCATATTTATCTTGAGGAGCTGGAAGAGTTTAGCGCATACATAAAATATGCGGACATATATCTCGTGGAAGGGCTTATGGATGCAAGAAATACGCAGGTTAAGGATCTGCCGTATTTGTTGAGCATTTGCCGTTCCTACGACAATCATACCGCGAAGAGGTTATCCGATTTCATGAGTTCTGTTATTTCAAGAGGGGTAAGCTCCCTTGATAACCTGCTGACCATTATCAAATCGTTTAATCACTATGGCGATTCTGGCCATGGCAAGATTAAAGTGGACTTGTTTTCTAATAACACTTTAGACAAGCTTGCGGATGACCTTACGCTTCTTGTCTCCCCAATGAATTATGAAGAAGTAGAAAAATGCAAGAAGGATATCCTAAGCAATGCGCCTGAAAGGGTTAGACAGCGCTTTGTTCTGGCATTGGTCGAACATAAGAAGATATCTTCAGCGGAGGCCGCATTGAACTTGTTGCGATTCTTGCAAAATTCTTCCCGAGCGGTACGATCGGCTGTATTTAATGAGACCATCTCACTCGTAGAAGAGGAGGTAAAATCAAAAGAAGATGCAATGCGATTGCTTAAGCTTTTTTCCGAGGAAAAAAATGCGTGCCTTTTTGCCAAAGAGGACTTTGATAAACTAAAGAATGGCATTGTAGAAAAGGCTATTTCCCTGGAGAGCGATTCCGGCTATACGCCATTCTACATTCTTGTTTTTTTCGCCAGCATGATGGAGTGCGACAACAAGCCTCTCTTGGGCAAGGTGTTCGGCGCTGCCATTAAGACGATGCGCGCGGAGAAGACAGGCGCAAATGACGCCGTTTTTATGGCAGCGCAATTCAAAACAGGAGAAGCGCGCCACCTATTTCTTCATTTGTATGTAGAAGAAATATGGAAGCCGAGCTTTAACGAGGCTTTTATTCTCCTAAGCTCTTATAGAAAGGAAAAGGTTTTTCCGAAAGATGATATGGACAACGCAATTTTTTCCAAGCTGAAAAAAGAAAACATTGAATTCGGCGCGGAAGAGCTTGCGCGAATCCAGGTCTGGGTGTCGGGAGGCGGAAACTCAACAAACATGCCACAGGCGCTCAAAAACGAAATGAAAAACTTTCTTAAGGAGGTAATAAAGCAGGCTCTCATAGCCTGAACGATAGCCGGTCCCTGATACGGGGGCCGGCTTTTTTATGCTATAATGAATGTAATATATTTCCGTAATCAAAATTAAACGCTTGTCGGAGCGATTGAATCCATGAAATACCTGAAAATATTTATTTTATCTTTTTTCCTTAATCTGTTTTGGGAGCATGCGCATTCGTTTTTGTATGCGAGTTATAGGGGCGGGGGAGTTACCGAGCTTGTTTTATCCAGAGCGGCTCTTTTTGACGCTGTGTATATAGTTTTGATAAGCTGGCTGTTTTTTAATCTGGATTTTTTGAAAAATAGGTTGTGGCTTTCAATTATTTTCGGCGTTATTTTTTCCATATCATTGGAATTATTCGCTTTAAAAACCGGACGCTGGGATTATGGCCCATTGATGCCGATTATCCCTTTATTCGGGGCCGGCATTACCCCGTCGATCCAGCTCGGGCTGCTTTCCTGGCTGTGCTTGACTTTTTTCCGGAAATAGGCTATATTTAGACCATAGGCAAGTTAGCGTTTTTATTTTCCTTTACACAAATAAAATTTGTGTGTAAGTTAGAAGAGAAAAAAAGCAAAGGTCGGCTTGCGATTTTTATTTATTTGTTTAAGGAAAATTATGTCAAAGAAATTATACGTAGGTAGTTTATCATATAATACTACTGACTCAAGTTTGAAAGATTGCTTTTCTCAGGCTGGCACAGTCGTGTCTGCGATGGTTATCATGGACAAAATGACTGGCCGCTCAAAAGGTTTCGGATTCGTAGAAATGTCTACTGAAGAAGAAGCTCAGAGCGCAATCGAAATGTTTA
>CAYHWE010000026.1:0-13688 GCA_964360445.1 uncultured Gammaproteobacteria bacterium
AATTCCGACCGCTGTCGGAAAAAAGAAAAGGAATACATCAGCTAACAACGAGTATCCGGTTAGAATAATTGGGGTCAGGTCTTGAATTATAAGGTTTTTGTTTGGTCGGTAAAAAGCGTAAGCTCACGTTGTTTGCTAATAAGCACTAAGGCTCCACAGCCCTTGTGGGACTATGGAGCCAGCAGAGGAGTCTCTCGGGTAACTCTCTTATATGTAATATGAAAATACTTTTTGTTTGCAAATCAAATTTTGGAAGAAGCCAGATGGCGGAAGCTATTTTTAATTCTTTATCAAAAGAGCATAGGGCTGTAAGTGCAGGGACTGAAAAGGGGAGAGTGACTGATCATAAGTTAAAAGACTTTCCTGAGCATTCCAATTTATTTATTTGCATGAATGAAATTGGGTTGGATATTAAGAATAATATTTCTAAATGCTTAACTCCGGAAATGGTTGCGGATGCTGATAAGATTTTTGTTATGGCCGAAAAAGAAACTTGGCCGGATTATTTAAAGGAATCAGACGAGGTTATTTTTTGGAATATTGAAGATATGTGCGGGGAACCTTTGGAAAAATTCAGAGATACGAGAGATAAAATAAAAATATTAATTGAAGAATTAGTAAAAGAAATCGGATAAATATAATATAAATTAAAGCTATGCCAAATATCCCAAACTGTTTTTATAGAATGAGCGTTAAGGCGCTTATTCTTGATGATGAGAAAAGATTTTTACTTACGCTGGAGAGCGGGGGATTATGGGATCTTCCGGGAGGCGGATTGGATTTCGGGGAGGAGCCGCATGCTTGCCTTGCGAGAGAAATAAAAGAGGAAATGGGGTTGGAGGTTTTATATGCAAGCAAGCAGCCGTTATATTTTTTTTCATCTACGCAAAAAGATGGAAAGTATTGGGTATGCAATGTGTTGTATGAGGCAAAGGTTGCAGATCTTAACTTTCAGCCTTCGGATGAATGCATTGAAGCGAGATTTTTTACAAAAGAAGAGGCATTGAAAGAAAATCTTTTTCCTAATGTCAAAGAGTTTGTAAAAAAATATGATCCGGATAGTCATTAGTATCTCTTTGAAAATAATTAAAATTAATTTTAAATCTATGAAAACAGACTTAACAATTGGCGTCTATATATTCAATGAAGATAAAGTCTTATTGATCCATCATGGAAAGTTAGATTTATGGCTTCCTGTTGGCGGGCATATTGAGGAAAATGAAATTCCTGATGAGGCTTTGCTTCGTGAAATAAAGGAAGAGGTTGGTTTGGATGTTGAGTTGGTAAATAAGAGTGATTTACCTTTGGAGGGGGGTGTTAAATATAATCTTGCGACGCCATTCCATGTTAACGTCCATTCAGTCGGGGATCATGATCATTGTTGTTTTTATTATATCTGCAAAGCTATCAATCCGGAGCAGTTGCAGATAAATAAGGAGTTGAAAAATTTTGAATGGTTTGCGAAAGAGGATCTGAGTCAGGATCGTGTTCCTGCGGATGTCAGGAATATCTGCTTAAAAGCTTTTGAAGTATATGGGCAAGGGTCATTTAAGGTTTAATAAATTTGCCAAATTTTTAAAAATCCTCTAATATACAAAAACAATTAAAGCTCTTTTTAATGTCCGTCGAGAGGTCCCGGCGACCCTCCAGACTCATCCTCTGGAGAGAATGGAATTGACAACACCCATTCTCGGTTCGATTCCGTAGGCGGATTTTACAGGACTAGCCGAGGGTTTATCCCAACAGTGCATTTACCTCCGCACTGTGAAAAGGAAGGTAGTAACTCTAAATCCTTCCTCGGCTTCCTGTAAAAAAGGGGCACGATTATGTGCCCCTTTTTTAATATTTGACGACATCTGTTTGACAACATCTAAGAAGGCGGCTATAATTAAATTTTGTGATTAAAAAAATAAAGAAGGAGGAAAAGGAAATTGAGATCGTTAAAACGGGTTTTAAAGGCACTCTTTAATAGGAAGGGCTTCCGCGATCTGACTTTCGATGAGCTGATTGAGCTTTTCGACAAGAAGGGGCAGAAGAAAGCCGTAAGGAGGGCGGCCTTTAACCGGATGCTTAAACTGGCTAAAACGCCTGGACAGACGCTGGTCGTCTTGGAAAAGTCCAAGTCTTTAGGGACCAACCAAAAAGAAAAAGCGTTCAAGAAGGTCATGGAGTTTAAAAAATTCAAGGAGTGGGAGGCGATCTATCGGCTAACAAAAGACGAAGAAATAAAAAAAATGGCGCTCGATAAAATGGACGAGCTGACCACTACTGTTGAAAAACGGATTACCGTTCTTGAGATCAAAAAAGAACGGAAAATAAAACAAATGATAAACAGAGTTTTATCATAACCCGCGGGGCGCGTTTTACGCGCCCCTCTTTTTATATCTGAGAATATAAATATCGCCGTCTCCGATCATCCGCCATCCATCCGCCTCCAGCTTTGCTTCATCAACGATTTTGCTATAACCCCGCCAGTATTTGTTGATCACGAAATACGATTCCTGCGCTCCGGTTAAATCCATCGCTTTCTCCATGGTTTCGCGTCCGGGTTTTTTATAAACCATATCTAAATAAAATTGATATAATGGGCCGCTCGTAGGAATCGGGTAGTAGAAGACCTCACCCCGACCCTCTCCCTGGTAAGGAGAGGGGGTTTTATAGTAATGGTTAAAACCGAACTCATGCAGGGCGGCGGCGCTGACTTGTTGGTTCGCAAGCACGATATAATCTTTTTCCGCCCAATCCTCGATTAAACGGACCGCTTTGATATCATTTTCGCCGGTAGAAAATCCTTTTGAGTTGTGGTATTTATCGAATCGCGGATAGGAAATATATAAGGAAGCGGTAATCAAGAGGCTGATAAAAAACAGAAGCGGAATTTTTATCGCGCTCTCTTTCGCGGATAATCTTTCGTTGAATTTATACAAAGCTAAAATGATGAAAGGAAGCAGGAAGAGGATTGAGATGGTTAATAGTCTGTCCGCGAAAGCATTCCTTTCGTAATCGATCAGATAGGAGAAGGAGATGTTTTTAGTTATGAGATAGGAAGCGAAATAAGAAATGAAGGCCAATAAATACAGGGAGAGAAATTTATACTCAGTTCTTTTTTTATAAAAAATTATCAGGCCGGCAATAGCGAGCAGCATGATTATGGATCTTATGTTGAAAGCGTAGAGATAGATAAAATTGTAAATAAAACTTTCTTGGAAGGGGATTGAGATGTCTGAAAACGGCAAGATTTCTTTTAATGATCGTAAATCTATTTTTGAATCAAGAGAATAGAAGAGCGCGGGAATGCTTAAGGCGGAAAAAATGGAGATAAGGGCGTAATAGGCTTTCTTGAATTTCAATTTTTTATCATAGATAGCAATCAATAACGCAAGCGTCAACGCGGGAATGCCGGCGATCGGCTGGGTGATCATGGCGGCGAGCGTAAGGGAACAGATCAAAAATTTATTAAGGCGGGTAACCGCATCAAGCGCGATTATGATGATCAAAAGCAGATACAGATAGGCAAGATTTTGCGGCGTCGTGATTATGAAAATCGAAAATGGTAAAATAAGAAGGCTTAAAACCGTCGCAAGGATTATTTTTTTGTCTTTGAAATATTTTTGCAAGGCATTCCACAAATAAAAAGGGATCAAGCCGGCGGCGAGCAAGGGAACGATGAATTTATTCAGCCAAGCGATCGGAATCCCGCTTAATTTATGGGCGATGATGATCAGGCTGTATTGGCCAAGATAATATAACGGTTTCGGATCGACAAAACCGTTCTTATCGATCAGTTTAAGAGTGGCTTCATGGATGAACGGATCAAAGCCGTAGCCGAGTTTGTAGACGATGATAGCAATGGAAAAAGAGAGGAGGGTGTGGATTGAAATGAAAGATATATTCAGCCTATTTTTGAGGATGCCCAGAAACAAGATAAGAGTGGCTATGCCGTATAAGATGAAGAAATGTGCCGGTACGACTTGCCAAGGAGATATTATCGATTTTGCGGTTTGGCTTGAAAATAAGATGAAGAAGCAGCTAAAGATTGCTAGGAGATAGAAAATCGAGTAAATCCCACCAGCCCCCTTTAATAAAGGAGGTTTAGAGTTCCCCGCACCCCCTTTGTCAAGGGGGCATTTCTCTTGTTTGATGAATTTTTTTATAAAAACAAAGGAGGAGACAGTTAAAACGAGGCTGGTGGCTGCTCCATAGATATTTAAGGCGTAAAAGTAGTAAATAATCCCGCCGAAAAAGGATAGGAGGTTTGTGAAGATTAGGATTAGTGAAATTTGGTAATTCATTGCTTTAATTTTAGCATATTTACGCTAATTTTCAATTGATTAAAATGGTTTTATCTGTTAGGATAGAAATAAATTCAATTGTCATTCCCGACTCCGATCGGGAATCCAGGGTAGGTCAGCAATAAGGTGAGTAAAGTTATAAATTTCTAGAAATAGACGTTCTAAGAATAAGTACGTAAAATGAACTTTTTGGAAGTTAACCCTGGATCCCCGCTTTCGCGAGGATGACAGATTATTTTATGTTTGAAAAAATAAAAAAACTGATTGAAAATTTCTGGCATTGGCCGATCTTGATCATCCTGGCTGTCGGTTTTTTTATTGGCGCGGGCAGCTATAATCATTTTGTCCAAAAAGATGATTTCGTAAAATGGTCTTCGCCGGATGAGACTGCGAATTATACTTTTACAAAACTTTACGCGCAAGAAGGGAAGTTACAGGTTTTTGAAAAATATAACCTGTACGCGAAAGATATTATCCGCCCGAGAAGTCTGCGCAGCGATTTCGGTATCATGAAACCAGTCAGTTTTTTGGGGATTATTTTGATTTTTGGCAGTATTGCAAAGTTGATCGGCTCTGGATTTATTCCTTTTTTGACTCCATTTTTCGGCGGTATCGGCATCATCTTTTTTTATCTCTTTGTCAAAGAATTATTCGGCCGCAGGAACGCTTTGATTTCCGTTTTATTGCTGGCGTCTTTTCCTGTTTTTATTTATTACAGCGCGCGCAGCATGTTCCACAATGTCTTGTTTATCGTATTATTTATCATCGGCCTGTATTTTTCGGTCCTGATGGGCGGGAAGAGACTGGTCCGGAAATTCGATTGGAGCGGATTTTTATTTTCCGCTTTTGCCGGTTTTTTTATCGGCCTCGCGATAATAACGAGAACATCGGAACTTATCTGGATGGCGCCGGCCTTATCCATCGCCTGGATTTTCAATATCAGACAGGTCGGTATTTTTAAATTGGTAATTTTCTTTTCGTTTGTATTTTTAGCGCTCTCACCGGTATTTTATTTTAATCAGATATTGTACGGGTCGCCGATTTTCGGAGGATACGCGGAAATGAATACTTCTATCGAGAGTATCAAAGAAGCGAGCGCGAATCTAGCCAAACATTCTCTTTCCGGCCAATCTTCTTACGTTGAGAACCTGTTAATCAAATTAAGAGATAATATTTTTTATTTCGGTTTCCATCCAAGGCATTCTCTTAAAATGCTTTATTTTTATTTTGCCAAGATGTTCCCGTTCATTTTTTGGCCAAGCATTTTAGGTTTTTTTGTCTTTTTGTATAATTGGCGCAAATTAAAAAAGAGGCACATTGTATTTGCCCTCTCGTATCTAGCCGCTTCCATAATCCTTGTTTTTTATTACGGCAGCTGGAAAATAAATGATAATCCGGATCCGAACCAGATGACGATCGGCAATTCTTATACGAGATATTGGTTGCCGGTTTATCTTGGCGCTTTCCCGTTCGTCAGCCTGTTGATTTTAAGATTGACTGATTTCAAGGCGAAGAACCATATCGCCGATAAGATTTCTTATTATGCGCGTTTTATTCTTAGTTTTGGATTAAGGATCGTGTCTATCGGTTTCATTTTTTATATTTCCATGAATTTAATTCTGCGCGGTTCGGATGAGGGACTTTTGAATACTTACAAAGTGCAGAGGGCGGCAAAGATGGAATATGACAAAGTCCTTTCTTTGACGGAAGGTAATTCGGTCATCATCACGAAATATCATGATAAATTATTCTTTCCGGAACGCAAGGTTATTATGGGCTTGTTTACGGATGACAACATGAACAGGGAATACGCCAATCTAGCCAAACTGATTCCGGTATATTATTATAACTTTACATTTCCGGAAAAGGATATTGATTATCTGAACAATAAAAGATTGCCGCAGTTCGGTTTGGAAATAAAAGAAGTGGAAAAAATTTCAGATAGCTTTACTTTGTATAAATTGGATTTGAAAAAAATAAACCCCGTCATTAACGATTGACGGGGTTGGACATCTTGTTTTCTTGATTGATTGCTTTCCTGCAATCCGGACAGTCCGAAAGCCATGGCATTTTTAATAAAAGATCGTCCGGTATTTGTTTGCCGCATCTTTGGCATTTGCCAAAGTTTTTTTCGGCAATTTTGTCTTGCGCCTCCTTTGATCTCATTATTCTCTCTTGGAGGCCCCGGACCATGGCCTTATTTAAGAGTGTTTTAGGCAGAAGGTCATATTGTTTTATTTTTTCCTCTCTTTTCTTTATTTCCTCTTCCAGATGTCTATGCATCTCATGTCTGAATATGTCTTCGGCAGATCCGAATTTTCTCCAGGTTATCACTTCTTGTATCCCCCGGCTCTTCTCTTCAATCCGCGCCCTTTCGTCCATTGTGTGCCCTCCATGAGCATGAGTGTTAGTAGTTGGTTAGCTTGTCTTTTTGATGAAAGGCAGAACGGAGGCGTTCTGTTTGGACGGGTCGCAGGCGGCGCATAGGCAGGTGGACGGATTGTTAATGATCCTGACAAGCTCAATGCTGTTTCCGCAACTGCATACGCCTAAACTCGGATTTGAAAGAGCTGCCTCAAGCCTCTTTAGCTCTGTGAAGATACGGCGCATTTTGATTTCAGTATCAACGGAAAGCGTGTTTGTTTTTTTGTGTTCAAGTGTTAATTTTTCTACTTCCGCCGCAAGCCGGTTAAATGTTGCGCGAGTAATTTCCAACTTTTTTTGGAAAATCTTTTGCATCCAATCCGACGGATTTGGCATAAGTATCCCCTTTAATTTTTATTTGTAAGTATATTAGCATAAAATAGCTTATTTGTCAATGCGTTCTGCCTGATGTTATACTGGATGTATGGAAATAAAACGTATAGGCATAGATGCCAGGCTTTATGGCCCGTTGGGCAAGGGTTTGGGCAGATATACTCAGGAAATTACGGACAATATTATCAGGCTGGACACTCAAAATGAGTATGTGGTTTTTTTATGCAGGGAAAATTTTGCAGAATTCGAATGCGACGGGAAGAGAATAAAAAAAGTTTTGGCGGATGTGAGATGGTATAGTCTGGTTGAACAGATTATTATACCATTTTTGATCATGAAAAATAAGATCGACCTCATGCATTTTCCGCATTTCAATGTCCCGCTGTTCTGTCCGGCAAAATTCATTGTCACGATCCATGACCTTATCCTGACAAGATTCCCGAGCGCAAGAGCGACGACATTGGCTCCTTTGATATATAAGATAAAAAATATCGGGTATAAACTGATAATTTCATCAGCGATAAAAAGGGCGCGGAAAATAATCACTGTTTCTGAATTCACGAAAAATGACATCGTAAATTATTTCAGGGCCGATCCGGAAAAAATCATCGTTACTTACGAAGGGGTGGCTGATTTTAATAAGGACGGAGGAATGAGCGCAGGAATCGATAGCCGATTCTTTCTTTACGTCGGCAATGCATATCCGCATAAGAATCTTGAGGGATTGGTTGAGGTGTTCAACAGGATAAATAAAGAGCGCCATGATTTGAAATTAATTTTTGTCGGTAAAGAAGATTATTTTTACAAACGGATAAAGGATTCGGCTCAGGATAATAAGAATATAATTTTTGCAGGTTATGTGCCGGACAATGAGCTGAAAGAGTATTATAAAAAGGCAGTTGCTTATGTCTTCCCGTCTTTTTATGAAGGCTTTGGATTGCCGCCGCTGGAGGCGATGGCATACGGATGCCCGGTAGCCAGCTCGGATAAGGCGAGCATGCCGGAAATTTTAGGAGATGCGGCGTTATTTTTTAATCCGGAAGACAAAAATGATTTTGAAAATAAATTGAATTTGATCCTTGAGGATGAAAATTTAAGGAACGAACTTATCTGGAAAGGCTATGACCGGGTCAAGAAATACAGCTGGATCGATTGTGTTGAAAAAACTTTGGCGATATATCGGGAGGGATTGAGATAGTTTTTCCCCTCCTTGCTAAGGAGAGGGAGTAAAATATGTATTTGCCCGACTCGCGTATTTCAGGGTATAATATAGTAGTCGTGAACTCTTTTCCCCATGCAAAAAAATAATAAAAAAAACATCCTCAATATCAGCGTGGACGAATATTCGTCTTCTTTTATCATTGACCTTAAAGGCAAGATAGAACAGGAGGAAATAGTTATCGCCAACCGGTTCGGCAACAGGGCGGAAAATTTTTTCAATCAATGCAGGAACAAGCTGCTTGAAATGCTCGGTTCGACGCGCAATGCTTTGAGGTCTATAAAAAATCGCGTTTATTTTTTTATCGGATTCTGGCGCGTGTTTTACAGATTATGCTTCAGTCTGGGGTGGGGTTCGGTTTTTTTATTAAGATTCATCTATTTTTTCATAACCAGGCTTGCCAGTCCGGCTTTTTTCCTTTTAAAGCTGTCCGGTTTTTTTAAAGAAAAAATATGTTTGCTGCGCGCGGAAAAAAACAGGAAAAAAGAGGATGTTGCCGGCTATTTGCCGAAATTGAGCATAGAAAAATCTGTCTTATATTTCAGCTTGACGCTTTTCGCGCTTGTCCTGCCTTTCAAGCTGTTCGCTTTTTATAACCAGCTGAATCTTGGCGCTGTCCGGGGGCAGGTCCTGGGCGCCGGCGAGATGGCGGTTGCCAGCCTTATCAGCGCGTCGAAGTCCGCTTCAAAGCTGGATTTCCAGGATGCCGCGGCGGATTTCAGCAGCGCCGGAAATAATTTCTTAAGAGCGCAAAGCGAGCTTGATGATATAAACGATTTTCTTTTTATTTTAGCTTCATTCGCTCCCGACCAAAATATCAGATTGGCCGCGGACGCTAAAAAGATCGTGAATGCCGGAAAAATCGCTTCTGATCTCGGGAACAATATGGCTTTGGCGATCAATAGTATCGCTCGGAGCAATGGTAGGAGCATGGGCGGCGTTTTGGGGGAATTCATCGATTTCGGAGGTCGGGCGACTATGAACGCGCGCGACCTTAACGATGAATTGGATCAGATAGATTCCGGCAATCTTCCGTATGAATATCAGGGGGCATTCATATCCATGCTGCAGAAGGGCGGCGTATTGGAAAGCAGTCTGGCAGAGGTGGTAAGCCTTGCGGCAAGCCTGAAAGAATTTTTAGGCACGACGCATGACAAGAGATATCTGCTCGTCTTCCAGAATAATGCGGAGATGCGCGCGTCCGGCGGATTTATCGGCAGTTTCGCGATCGTTGATTTCCGGGACGGCAAGATAAAGAATATCGAAGTTCCGGGCGGCGGCAGTTATGACACTGAAGCAGGATTAAAGGATAAGATAATCGCGCCGGAGCCATTGCACTTGGTAAATCCTTTATGGCATTTCTGGGACGCGAACTGGTGGCCGGATTGGCCGACAACGGCCAGGAAACTTATGTGGTTTTATGAAAAGAGCGACGGTTCGACGGTTGACGGCGTAATCAGTTTTACCCCGACCGTCATAGAGAAGATGCTGCGCGTAATCGGTCCGATCGATATGACTGAGCAGTATGGCGTAATCGTTGATGCCGATAATTTCTGGACAGTGACGCAGACTTTTGCCGAACAGAAACCGGATGAAACGAAAGCGCCGAAAAAAATAATCGGCGACCTTATGACGAAAATCATAGCTGAATTGCCTTCCAGGCTGGATCAGGATGCGGTCATTAACCTGATGAAGATAGCGGATGAAAGCCTTGATGAAAAGCAGATTTTATTTTTTTTTGCTGACAATGAGCTGGAAAAAAAAATAATCGGATATGGCTGGGGCGGAGAGATGAAAAACTCGGCCGGTGATTATCTTATGGTCGTAAATACCAATATTGCGGGCGGAAAAAGCGATAAGAAAATCGAAGAAAAAATTTATCATGATGCGGAAATAGCCGGGGACGGATCAGTGATCGATACTGTCAGGATAGAAAGAAGCCATACCGGAATCAAGCGTGAAGAATTTACCGGCGTCCGCAATGTGGACTGGATGAGGATTTATGTCCCTTCGGGGAGCGAGCTTGTGGAAGCAAAAGGATTCAACCGGCCTGACGCGTATTATTTCGGAAGGCCGGATATCAGCTGGGAAAAAGATCCGAGCTATAAAGCGGAAGACAGGGCTCTTGTCCACAAGGAGACAGGAACGAAAATTTACACTGAGAACAACCATACCGTTTTTGCCAACTGGTCTATGGTCGATCCCGGCGAAACGATCGTCATAGAATTGAAATACAGGCTGCCATTCAAAATCGGGCAGGATGAGAGAAATAATTTTTGGGAAGGATTGAAGGAATTTTTCGGATTTGACAGGAAGGAATTTTATCCCTATTCTTTACTTTGGCAAAAACAGCCGGGAGCGAAGGCGGATCATATCGAAAGCAGGCTGGAAGCGGATGATAATTTTCATCGGGTCTGGAGTTATCCGGAAAATATCGGAACGGAAAAAGGATGGAATGTCAGCGATTATCTCGGGGGAGACAGGTATCAGACGGTCTTATTGGAAAAAAAATAATTTCATATAATATAATCTTATGGCGTCAAAAATAAAAAATGAAAAAAAAGAGGAGAAAGTCCTGATTGCGGCGGCCGATGAGCCTACCGGATTTTCAGAGCATCAATTGCCGACGGACGAGGAGATAAAAAATGAAGAAATAGAAGAAAGCCTGATGGAGATATACCAGGATGAGAATGGCGAGCTGGCGAATGTTTCCCATTTTGATATCAAGAAAAGGCGCGGGATGATTTTCTATGCGACTGTCTCTATCCTGTCGGTATCGCTCTTAGTCGGAGCTGCTTTCGGATTTTTTAAATATGTGTACCAGAAAAATACCGGTTCCGGATCAGTCGAATTATCCGTAAGAGGGCCGAAAGAAGTCAATTCCGGAGAGGAATTTTCGTATGAAATTATATATAGGAATTTGAACAATGTTGAAATCAGGAATACTGAGCTTAAAGTGACTTATCCGAAAAATTTCATTTTCATCGGAAGCAATGTCGCCGCCGCCGATAAGAATGGCTTATGGAGACTGGACAGCCTTGGCGCGCACAGGAGCGGAAGAATAGAAATAAAAGGAAAGATCGTCGGACAGGAGAATGAAGTCAATACGATGCTCGCCGGCATAAATTATGTTCCGGCCAATTTTTCTTCGGAATTCAGGAAAGAAGCCGTGCTTGAAACGATCACAAAAGGAATCGGGATTGATTTTTCTTTCGCCCAGCAGAATTCGGTATTGATAAACGAGGAAACGGCGATTTTAGTGAAATATAAAAAAAATCCGGAAAATAAGCTGGATAATTTCCGCCTTTCTTTCGCCAATATTGACAATATTATTTTTTCCACTTCTACTACCGCGCAGAAAGAAGGAGCGGAGGCCGTAAAGCCGGGGGTCTGGGATTTTAAGGAAATGAAAGACGAGGACGAGTTGGAAATAAGATTCAGGTTCAAAGATAAAAGAGCGGAAACCGAGGAAGTAGTTTTGGATTTCGAATACAAAGAGGGTGATAATTATTATAAGATATTGGAAAAGAAACTGCCTTATGAAATGATCAGGAACGAGCTTAATCTTAACCTGATCCTGAACGGTTCGCGCAATGATCAGGGAATAGATTTCGGACAGACCCTGAATTATTCCATCGTTTACGCGAATAAAGGCGAAGAAGAAATGAGGGATGTCGTGATTATGGCGGTCCTGAACAGCGACATATTGGATTGGTCCAGCCTGGATGATGCTAATGATGGGAAAATCGTAGGCAACAGCATAATCTGGAGCAAAGAAGAAATTCCGGCTCTCGCTTCTTTGGAAAAAAATAATGAAGGCACGATAGATTTTTCCATAAAGGCGCTGTCCTTGGAAAAGGCAAGGCCGAGACAGGGCGAGCAGGATAAGAAATATGAGGTTGCCGGTTACGCGCAATTCAGCATCGGGAATATGGAAGCAAAAGAAAGCGACAGCACTAAGAGCAATGCCATAGTAAGCAGGGTCAACAGCGACCTGAAATTGAATGAACAGGTAAGATATTTTAATGAGGATAATATCGCCGTCGGCTCAGGCCCGATTCCGCCGAAAGTCGGAGAAACGACAAGTTTGAAGGTTGACTGGACGCTGACGAACAATCTGCATGAACTGAGCGGCCTAAAAGTCGAAACGATCCTGCCTAAGAATGTCGAATGGGATGGCAAGAACAGGACGACTGTCGGTTCTGTCAGTTTCGATGAAGCTAACAGGCGGGTGATATGGGATATCGGCAGATTGCCTATGGATGTTTATGAGATAGTCGCTGAATTCAATATTAAGGTTACGCCAGCCGAAAACGATCGGGACAGGATCATGGTGCTCCTATCAGGAACGGATGTTTACGCCGTCGATACCGTCACTAATTCAGAGATCCGTAAAACGGGCGGAGCGAAAACGACAAAACTGGAGGATGATGATATAGCTGATACGGAAGGAGGATTAGTAAGATAATATGGCAAGATTCAAACTGAACAAAAAAACAAATCGGGCATACGTCTCGGCAGCATAAAAACAAAGAGCGGAGTTATAAAGACTCCGTTCTTTATGCCTGACGCGACGCGCGGATTCGTAAAGCTGTTAAGCGGAGATGATCTGCGAAAAGTCAAGATGGGGCCGATGGTGATAAATACTTATCATCTATTCCTGCAGCCGAAGACGGATATAATAAAGAAAGCCGGCGGGGCGCATAAATTCATGGCTTGGGATAAACCGCTTCTTTCCGATAGCGGCGGATTCCAGGTATTTTCTTTGGTGCATCGCAATCCGGAGATGGGGATGATCCATAATGATGGCGTTAAATTCAGATCACCGATCGATGGCGCCTGGCACGATATCACTCCGGAAAAATCGATCCAGATCCAGTTTGATCTTGGAACCGATATGATGGTCTGTTTCGATGATTGCCCGCCCAATGATTACAGTAAGGAAAAAATCAAAGAAGCTGTCATGCGCACGATCAGTTGGGCAAAGAGGTGTAAAGCTGAATACGAAAAGCAAATAAAAAAAAGAAAGATAAAAGAAAGCGAGAGGCCTCTCCTGTTCGGCGTCATCCAGGGCGGGGCGGAATTTGATTTAAGAGAATTATGCACGAAGGAATTGGTAAAAATCGGTTTTGACGGATACGGATTCGGCGCGATGCCGGTTGACGAGAAAGGAAATTTTTTAGGCGAAATCTTAAAATTCACTGCTGATCTGATTCCGGAAGATTCTTTGCGTTTCGCCTTGGGCATCGGTTCGCCGGATGATATTGACAAATGCGCCCGCTATGGCTGGGATATGTTTGATTGCGTCATCCCGACCAGAGAGGGAAGACATGGACGGCTTTTCCTTTGGAAAAGAAATTCCAAATCTCAATCCGCCAGCTGGCGGACAAATTCCAAAGAATTTTATGAAACTATAAACA
>CAYHWE010000027.1:0-13506 GCA_964360445.1 uncultured Gammaproteobacteria bacterium
TAAGGGCCCTTAGCTCATCTTGTAGAGCGCCTCGTTTGCACCGAGGAGGTGGCGGGTTCGAGTCCTGTCTGGTCCACAGCGTTAAAATAACCCTAGTATTAGAGTTATTTTTTGTTTTGTCGGCCACTTTGACAGAATTGGCAAAAAGTGCTATTGTTATATATTGCCTACACTCTAGGCAAAATACCCCGAAGGAGAACGATGACATGAAAATGATCACGTCAGAGATGGAAAAACAGATTGTTCGTTTCACTGAAGACGCGGCTGGTAAAGCCGCAAAGGAAACTGTTGCCAGTTTGGCGCCGTTGCTCGAAAAAAAGGCTACCCAGAAGGCGGTCATCGAAAAGGGCGACAAACTTCAGGCTGCAATCATGCCAGCCGTTCAGCAGGCACTCTCAGCGGTACTCGGCCAGTTCCTGATCGACGAAACGGAAGCTTACGAAGCTTCTAAAGTTTCTATACTGATCAAGGTCGGCGGATCCAACCCGTATTTTGACCAACAGTTCGATTACTGGATGGATTTGTGGGCAAAGAAGCTCGGGATTAAGAACCCCAACTTCCTCGGCCTCACGCCTTTCGTCGAACACGCAGGCTACCGTCCCCTGGTACTGCCCAAGCACGAACTGATCACGCCGCAGTTTCTTTATGACTGCTGCAAAGAGCGGTTCAATGGCAAGTGCTGGAAGTGGTATGACGATTCACTCGACAAGATCGTGACAAAAAACGACCGTGACCCGAGAGCCGGTGCCTATGTTGTCTGGTTCAAGGACGTGGTCGAAGCTGACGAGAATCTCAAGAATCTCTCGGCTAACAAGCTCGCCGAGATGAGCATTCCCGGCATCACCCTGTTTGAACGAGAAGTGATGGAGTATGATCGTTTCAATCGTTCTAATGGCCACCTGGACATCGACAACATCACCCTTTGTTCGGGTTCTCGCTATGACGATGGCTATGTGCCGGACGTCCGCTGGCGTGACGACAAGATGCGCGTCGACTGGTACCACCCCGACCGCTCCAGCGACCACCTGCGTTCCCGTCAGCAGTTTTCCTTCTAGCTTTTTTCTCTTACCCTTGCCCCACTTTCAGTTTATTTGAAAGTGGGGTGTTTTTTTTATTCTTTCTTTTACTCTGTATTTTTTATATAATAAATAAGGCTAATACAATCGGTTCTGATGTAAATCAGAATAGCGATTTGCCCTAAATTTGAAACTGCTTGTCTGTTGCTGGCGAAGGTTTTTGTCTTGCGACGAAGTGCTTTCTAAAAAAATACGATTAAGAATCGGAGCAACTCAGGCAACTTTGCAAAAAGTTGCCGGTGAATATTGAAGGCAACGGACAAATAACGGGTTCTCGCTATGACGATGGCAATGTGCCGAACGTCAACTGGAATGACGACAAGATGAACGTCAACTGGTACAACCCCGACAACTCCAACGACAACCTGCGTTCCCGTCAGAAGTTTTAGGCAAACAGAAATCCCTTCAAGGGATTTCTTTGCTAAGCGAATTAAGCCAATTGGTGTTTTGCCTGGACATTTCCTGCAAGCCGGCTTCAAATGAGATATATTTTTTTTGATCAATTATATTTAGTTCAGAGGATATCCGCACCAATTTTTTTAGCACTTCGATTTGGATCCTTATTTTTTGCAAATAAGGAAGTTTGTTTGGCCTCTGTTCCAAGGAGGCGGTCAAAGAAAGGTTGATCAGTTCAAGACAGATTTGGTCAATTTTTGAAAATAGTCCGAATCGATCTCGTTTTGGCAATTTGGCCGAATAAAGGTAAATAATTTTGTAAAACTCACAAATATGATTAACCAAGGGGGCTTCCAAATTCAAACCCGTTGGGGGGGGGGTAGTGTTATTAAATGCCATAGTCTTTTTGATGAAATAATTAGCTTAGATAATTTGTTTTCAGCTTGGCAGGAATTCAGTAATGGCAAGAATAAGAAAATTGATGTCTTGCAATTTAAATTGAATTTGGAAAATAATATATTTGCGCTTCACTACGAACTCAAAATTAAAACTTACCGTCATTCTGATTATACCGCATTTAATGTCTGCGATCCAAAATTACGCAGGATTCATAAAGCCACAATTAAGGACCGGGTCTTACATCATGCGATTTTTCGGGTGCTTTACCCCATATTTGATAAAAACTTTATCTTCGACTCTTATTCTTGCCGTTTAGAGAAAGGCACGCACAGAGCAGTTAAGCGGTTGGAGCAATTCAGCAGAAAGCTAAGTCACAATAATCAAAAGCTTATCTTCGCCTTGAAATGCGATATCAGAAAGTTTTTTGATTCTATCGACCAAGGCATTCTATTGAAACTGATCAAGCAAAAAATCAATGACGACAACACGCTTTGGCTAATCGGCACGATTATCAAAAGTTTTCCCAAAGGCTTGCCTCTCGGCAATGTGACCAGCCAGTTATTCGCCAATATTTATCTCAATGAATTTGACCAATTCGTAAAGCATAAATTGAAAGTGAAATATTATTTAAGATATTGCGATGACTTTATTGTCTTGGCCGAAGACAAAAGTTGTTTTGCAGAATTAATTAAGTCAGCTAATAATTTCTTACAAGCAAAATTAAGACTAGGGATACATCCTGATAAAATAATTTTAAGAAAATATAGCCAAGGCATCGATTTTTTAGGCTATGTGGTTTTACCGTATCAAACCGTCGTCAGAACAAAAACTAAACGAAGGATTTTTAAAAAATTGGGACAAAAATTACAGGACTACGAGAAAAAATTGATTGACAAAGAATCCTTTAATCAGACTGTCCAGTCTTACTTGGGCGTTTTAAGCCACGCCAAATCCTATAAGTTGAGCAAAGAAGTTGGTGACAAATTCAAAACTAAGCTATAAGCAGGTCGTCTGTTGTTATGATGTATTGGTTAACTGCCAAATAGCCACCCATTCCTTTAATTCTAACCAAAGCCGGTTCCAATCAAATTCTATGAAGTCCACCAAAGATAACAAAAAAAGAATTGGCTTTAAAGACCAATTCTTTTTTTGTTATTCAATTAATACCGCCGCGCTGATAACTGTTGTCCAAAGTCCGTCTTTGTTTCCTTCGGCTGATTGGCAGATATTGCTGGTCCGGAAGATGTGTCCGCTCGCCTTGTAGATCTTTTTCCTTTCATCCCAGGCTTTGTTCGGATCGAATGGGACGCCAAGAGTGGTCGCGAGCATCGTTGCCGCCAGGTCCTCGGCATATTCGCCGGAAACAGCGGCCTTTTCGCCATAGGTGTGATGCTCGGAAAGATAGCCGTATTGGTTTTTGTCATTCGGGACCGCAAGCCCGACTGAAGCCGACACAAGCCTGTTCGGCTCATTCGTCTCAATTCTCGCCATTACGCAAAAAAGGATCTGCCCGGCCTTCAGATGCTTCACGCCTTCTTTTTTACCGATAATTTTGCAATGAGGCGGCAGGATGCTTGAAACATAAACTAGATTGTATTTTTCAATTCCGGCTTCGCGCAAAGCAAGCTCAAAAGATGCTAATTTATCTTTATGGACGCCTACGCCTTTTGTAAAGAATACTTTTGTTGGAACCATTTTAATTGATGAAATTAGATCCTGAAATAAGTTCAGGATGACAAGTACAACTCTTTACCCGACCTTTAGCCCACTTAAGTCTTTGTGGAATTTATTTCCGTTGAACGGTTTTATTTATAAATTCATTATGGGGTTAATAAAATTTATTGTCAAAAAAAATATATAAAATATTCTGTCATCCTCGCGGAAGCGGAGATCCAGGATTAACTTCCGAAAGGCTTATTTTAATCCTTACTTCCAGAATGTTTATTTCTAGAATTTTATATTTTAAAGAAGCTTTTTTCTGACCAACCCTGGATTCCCGATCGGAGTCGGGAATGACATTGGGGGGTAATTTTTTCCTTGTTTAATTCCTCTCAATATGATGTAATATGGGTGTATGGCAAATAAGAAAAAAAGACTGATAATCATAGACGGAAACGCCTTAATCCACAGGAGTTTCCATGCTTTGCCGCCGACTATGGCGACTAAAGACGGTCAGATGGTTAACGCCGTTTACGGCTTTACGACTGTCTTGATTAAGGCTATTCGCGAGCTAAAACCGGACTATATTGCCTTGACTTTGGATAAGAAAGGGCCGACTTTCAGGCATGAGGAATATAAGGAATACAAGGCGACCAGAGTAAAAGCGCCGGACGAATTGTATAGCCAGATTCCGATTGTGAAACAAGTGGCAACAGTTTTCGGGATAAAGATTTTTGAGAAAGAAGGCTTTGAGGCCGACGATTTGATCGGCACGATTTCCGCGCATATTGATCATAATTTGGAAAAGATTATCGTTACCGGCGATATGGATACTTTGCAGCTGGTTGATGATAATACTGAAGTTTATACGATGAGTCGCGGCTTGTCTGATAGCGTGGTGTACGACGAAAAGGCCGTGCAAGAACGCTACGAGTTAAAGCCGGAGCAGATGATTGATTATAAAGGACTTCGCGGCGATCCAAGTGATAACATTCCGGGGGTAAAGGGAATTGGCGAAAAGACCGCGACGGAATTGCTAAAAGAATTTAAAACTTTGGACGAGTTATATGAGGTAATTGATTCTAACGGTAAAAAATTAGAAAAAATTAAGCCGCGTATTCTGGACTTGTTAAAACAATACAGGGACGATGCTTTTTTGAGCAAGAGATTGGCAACAATCAAGCGTGATGTGCCGATTGATTTTGATTTGGAACAAGTAAAATTCGGCGTTTATGATAAGGCGGAGTTGGTTAAATTATTTAGTGAATTGGAGTTCAAATCTTTGTTGCCAAGAGTGCAGGAGTTAGGCAGCAGCGTCCAGCGTCCAGGGTGCAGGGAAGAAGAAAAGAAAGAGCAGGTTGATAAATTTGAGCGCAATAAAAAATTATTTAAATATTATTTGGTTGATAGTGATGAGGATTTTGAGAAGTTTTTGGCTAAATTGAAAGAACAAAAAGAGTTTGTAATCGATACGGAGACGACCTCGTTGGATCCTTTGACTACTGGTTTATTGGGGATCAGTTTTTCTTGGAAGGAAGGGGAGGCATATTACATTAATTTTCAATTTTCCCGCCTCGCGTCGGCGAGCGACAGCGAGTCGAGGCGGGCAATTTTCAATTTTCAAACAAAAAAGGTGGATTTGTTTAGTTATAATAAGAAAGAAGAGGCAGGCTTTAGGCAGGATTGGCTGGAGAAGCTGAGGCCTATTTTAGAAAATGAGAAGATAAAAAAATACGGGCATAATACTAAGTTTGATTTGCGGGTTTTAGAGGGTAAGGGGATGAAAGTGCGAGGCATCGTATTCGATACGATGATCGCTTCTTATCTTTTGAATCCGGGAACCCGCCAGCATAATCTGGACGCGGTCACCTTCACTGAATTGGGATTTGAAAAAATAAGCAAAGAGGATCTGTTGGGCAAAGGAAAAGAAAAGATCAGTTTTAGCGAGGCGGTTTTGGAGAAGATGTATGTTTATTCCTGCGAGGACGCGGATTTTGCTTTCAGGCTGGTAAAAAAGTTGTCGAAAGAATTAAAAGAAAACAAGCTGGAAAAATTATTTGAGGAAATCGAGATGCCGCTTGTTTATGTATTGGGGCAGATGGAGGATACCGGCATCGCGCTTGATAATAAATTCTTAGATGAATTAAGGAAGAATATCGACAAGAAAATAAAAAAGCTGGAGACGAAAATAAAGGGTCTGGCGGGCATGGATTTCAATATCAATTCCACCCAGCAGTTGAGAGAAGTGCTTTTTGAGAAATTAGAGATCCCGACGAATCTGGTATCCAAAACAAAGACCGGGCTTTCGACCGCGGCGGATGAGTTGGAAAAACTGAAAGATTTGCATCCGATCATCGTCCTGATCCAGGAATATCGCGAGCTGAATAAGCTATCGACTACTTATGTCAATGCTTTTCCGGAATTGGTAAATGAAAAAACAGGCAGGCTGCATACTTGCTATAACCAGACCGTAACCGCGACCGGACGCCTTTCTTCAACCGAACCGAACCTTCAGAACATTCCGATCCGCACGGAATTAGGCAGAGAAATCAGGAAAGCGTTTGTCGCCGATAAGGGGTATAAATTATTGAGCATGGACTATTCTCAGATCGAACTAAGGCTTGCCGCCCATATGTCCGGTGATAAGCGGATGATCGAGGCTTTTAGAAAAAAAGAAGATATCCATACGGCGACAGCGGCAGCCATCAGCGGCGTGAAATTGGAAGAAGTCACCCCTGAGTTAAGGCGGGAGGCTAAAGCGGTCAATTTCGGCATCTTGTACGGCCAGGGCTCGCACGGTCTCGCGCAGGCAGCCGATATTTCTTACGGCCGCGCCAAAGAATTCATCGAGGGGTATTTCAAGGTATATAAAGATGTTAAAAAATATGTAGACGGATCGATCGAGACGGCGCGGGAAAAAGGCTATGCGGAAACATTATTCGGACGCAGGAGATATTTGCCTGAAATCAACTCTTCTGTTGTAATGGTCAGGAAAGGGGCGGAAAGGATGGCGATCAATACCCCTTTGCAGGGTACGGCGGCGGATATGATAAAGGTGGCCATGATAAAGATTGCTCGAGAGATCGATTGGAAGTCCGTAAAAATGCTTTTACAGGTGCATGATGAATTATTGTTTGAAATAGAAGAGGATAAGGTTGAAAAAGCGGCAAAAAAAATAAAAGAGATAATGGAGAATGTGATAAAATTAAATGTGCCGATTATTGTTGATGCTAAGGCGGGGGATAATTGGGGGGAATTAAAACAATTAACGTTTGACAGTTAACAGTTAACAATGACTTTAAAAAATTTACAAAATAAAAAAATCGCTTTGCTTGGTTTAGGCGTGGAGAATTATGCTATGCTTAAATTTTTGTTAAAGCAAAAAGTTAAGGCCGAATTTACGATTTGCGATCAGAGAAATAAAGAAGCTTTGGGTGATAAATTTACGGAATTGGCGAAAAATAAGGCGATTGGTTGGAAATTGGGAGAAGAGTATAATAAGGGTTTGTACGAATTTGATATCTTATTCCGTTCACCTGGTTGGCCAATTTTTTGCTCCGGCATTCAGGATGGTTTGAGGAAAAATAAGAAAATTATTTTAACCAGCCCGGTGCGTCTATTTTTGGATTTAGTCCCGAGTAAAAATATAATAGGCGTAACCGGAACAAAAGGCAAAGGCACAACCAGCACTTTGATTTATGATATTTTGAAGGCTGCTAAAAAACGTGTTTGGTTGGGCGGTAATATCGGTATCGCGCCTTTTGAATTTTTGCCGAAGATGAAAAAAGGTGATTGGGTGGTTTTGGAATTATCCAGTTTCCAGATTGAAGACGCGACTGTTAGCCCGCGCATTGCCGTGATTACTAATTTTACAAAAGAGCATTTGGCGCCGGCTGATCCGAATAATCCAAATTACCACAAAATTTTGCGAGCGTATTGGGAGGCAAAGGCGAACATACTCAAATGGCAAAAGAGAGGGGATTATTTGATAATAAATTCCAAGTTACAAGTTATAAGAAACAAACAAATTTCAAATTTCAAATTTCCAGTTTCAAAAATAATTTATTTTACAAAATCAGATCTAGCTTCAAAATTATTAGGTGAGCACAATAAAGAGAATATTGCCGCGGCGGTTGCGGTTGCCAAAGTTGCCCGAATCAAAAACGAGATCGTGAAAAAAGCAGTAGCAAAATTCCAGGGGCTTGAACACAGATTGGAGTTTGTGAAAGAAATTAACGGAGTGAAATATTTCAACGACAGTTTTGCAACAACTCCGGAAGCAAGCATTACTGCCTTGAAGTCTTTTTCTTCTTCGGTCATATTGTTAGCGGGCGGAGCGGATAAGGGAGCTGATTTTAAAGAATTCGCCCGGGAAATAAAAAAGCGAGTAAAGTATGTTGTCTTATTAGACGGAAAAGCAACGCTCCGTCTTCAGGATGGATTGAAAAAAATCGGATTTTTCGGAATGCAGACAGTTTCAAATATCAAAGACGCGGTCGCCTTGGCCAAAAGCAAGGCTGAACCAGGAGATGTGATCCTGCTTTCCACTGCTTGCGCCAGTTTCGGTATGTTTAAGAATTATAAAGAAAGAGGAATATTATTCAAGGAAGAGGTGGATAAGACGCAGCGCTTAGCGTTCAGGGTGTAATTTTTTTGTCATTGCGAGAAATTTAAGTAAACAAAAACAAAGCCATTGCCGACTTTGTTTAAAAGTATGTTTTGTAAAAAATTGTTTTGACGGATTTTATTCCTCTTGCATCGATATCTTTGAATTGTCTTCTACTACCCCTAAGCTTGTAGGATGCAGCGCGGTTATTTCCAGGACAGAATTGCAATTTGCGCATTCGACTATGTCTCCTTCATAGATTTCTTCATCGATGACTACGTCGCTGTTGCAAATAGGGCACTTGGATGTTTGCATAATGGATTTATTTTGTTGTGGTTCGATCCTTGCCGGACCGGAATAAATTAATTATTATATTTACATAATAGCAAATAATAGCATAAATTTCAAGAGTTATGATAATATTCATCTATGGCGATGATGCCTTCAGAAGCAGGCGGAAATTAAAGGAATTAAAGGATAAATTTTTACGGGATGTTGATCCGAGCGGCGGCAGCCTTGTTGTTATTGACGGAAAAATAGCCGATATTAATGAAATAAATGAAGCGGTCGGACCGGCTTCTTTATTTTCCCGCCGCAGGATGATTGTCGTCGAGGAGGTATTTGCCAATAAGAACAAGGATATCTTCGGAGAAATCCTCGATTATTTCAATAAAAAAGAGGAAGACAGGACGAATGAGAGTATCGTCATATTTTGGGATTCTGTTACAGGCAAGGAAAAATTAGCCAAAGCGAAAAATGATCTTTTCCTGTTCTTGGTTAAGCAAAAATACTCCATTCCGGAATTTAAGGCCTTGTCCAATCAGGAATTATTGCAATGGATCAAGAATGAGTTTTCGGCAAGGGGGGCAAGGGTGAATCCGGGGGCTGTTTCGATCTTGGCTGATACTTTGAACAAGGACCTGTGGCTGATAAACAATGAAATTGACAAGCTGATAAGTTATAAAAAAAGCCAGAATTCAGACGAGGTTACGCTTGATGACATACGCAGGATGGTGCGCGGACAGTTTGATGAGAATATATTCGCTTTGACCGATGCCGTCGGCAGCAGGAATAAAGCCATGGCTATGAAATTGCTGGAAGAGCAGTTGGCGGCGGATGTTTCGGATATTTATCTTTTGAGCATGATAATCAGGCAATTCAAGATTCTGATCCAGATCAGGCAGGCAATGGACTCCGGAATGGATTCGCGAAGCATTGCCGGCGCGTTGAAAATGCATTCTTTTGTCGCGCAGAAGGGAATGAGCCAGGCAAGGAATTTTTCTTTGCCGGCCTTGAAAGATATATTTAATAGATTGATTGGAATAGATTATCAAGTAAAGACAGGCGCGGGCGAGGCTAGGACTCTTTTGGGGATTTTGATTGTGAATTTATAAAACCCCGCTTTATCCGCCAGCTGACGGACTCTCCTTGCCAAGGGGAGTCCGATAAGAAAATTTACTCCTTTTGGCAAAGGGAGAGGGATTAAGGATGGATCAAAAAAATCCGCCTTTTGGGCGGATTTTTTATGTCATGCCAGTCGATAACGACATGATTATTTTGAGTTTTTATTCAATTTAAGGTGTAATCTTGATTTCTTTCGGTTTTTTGTGTTCTTTTTGATGATCCCTTTCTGAGCCGCTTTATCGATCGCCTTCAGGGTCGCCGCTACCAATTCTTTTGCCTTCTCGTCTTTTCCTTCAATCGCTTTTCGGCTTTTTTTGATCAAATTTTTCAGGTTATCCTTGATTTTTTGGTTTAAAGCCTGTCTTTTTTTGCTTTTTCGCAATTCTTTTTTCGCTGATTTTTTATTTGGCATAATTAATATTTATGAACTCTTCTTTTTATTAAATTTGAGAGAGTGTGAGAGCTATGCGCTTATGGTAACACAATAATGGTTTTTTTTCAAGGGGTGATCCTATTTAAGCAGCAGCAAAACAAACGCAGTTCCTTCTTCCGCCCTTAATGCATGCACCGCATCGCTCTCCATATGGATAAATACTCCCGGTGTCATTGCGATTTCTTTGCCTTCTAAAGTGAAAGTGCCGTTACCCTCGACAACGAAGACGAAAGCTTCTTTTGTCGAGGTGTGTTCTGACATCTTTGTGCCGGCCGCCATACAGAACAGAGTAGAGTCGTATTTTCCAGTTTCGCCCAAGTCTTTGCTGATAATCCCTGTCTTGGGGTATTCGATTAAACTTTTTATGTTTTGATTGAAGTTGATCATGTTATATTATTTTGTCATTGCAATGACAGTGAGAATTATATGTTTTTTAATTGTTCTTCCAGATTTTTTAATTCTGTTTTCCATGCAGCTAGTTTTTCTTTTTCTTTTTCTACTATCTGCTTGGGCGCTTTTTCTGTAAATTCCTTGTTTTTTAATCTAGCCTCAAGGTTTTTAATAAGATTTTGCATATTTTCCGCTTCTTTTGTTACTTTTTCTTTCTTTTTCGCTTCGTCAAACGCTCCCAAAAGATATATCTCCACCTTATCGAACTCCGCGTAAATCGCTTTTTGGATTTTTTCACCCGCTTTTTTTATCTCGATATCTTTGATCTGAGTTTTCAGTCCGGTTATGAGCGGAAGATGCGATTTGAACAAGTCTTTTTTGCCGCCGGCATAAACGATGGCATCGATTTTCCTGGCCGGCTCCACATTGTTTTCGCTTCTCGCATTTCTTATGGCAACGATCAGGCTCTGTATATCCTGGAATCCGGAATGGCTTTCCTTATTTTCTTTGCCCGCGCCTTCCGGCCATTTTTCAATCATCAATAATCCTGTCTGCGCAGGCAGGCTATCTTCATTGAATTCCTGCCAGATCGCCTCTGTTACGAACGGCGCGAACGGGTGCCATAATTTCAATATGTTTTTAAGGACATAAATCAAGATTTCTTCCTTGCCCTTTTCTATCTTGGCGGCCTCTAGATACCAGTCGGCGAATTTATTCCAGGTGAAATTCTGCAGCTCTTCGACGGCTAAAGAGAATTCGTAGTTATTCAAAAAATTGGAAACATTCTTTACTGCGGCGTCCAGATTGTGCATTATCCATTCGTCTGACAATGTTTTTAGTTCCGGCAATTTATCGGCCGGATATGGATAAAACCCATCATCAACGGAGGTAAGGACATATCTGGCTATATTCCAGATCTTATTTACCAAGTTCCTTTTGCCGGCGATTTTTCTTTCTGAAAGTTTGAAGTCATTGCCCGGAGCAGTGCCGATCACAAGAGATAATCTGACCGCGTCTGTGCCATATTTATCTACCATCTCCAATGGATTGATGCCGTTGCCCTTTGATTTGCTCATTTTTTGGCCGGCTTCATCCGTTACCAAGCCCGTGAAATACAGATTGCGGAACGGGATCTGCCTTGTCGTGTATAGGCTCAGAATGATCATCCTGAAAGCCCAGAATGGCAAGAGATCCCTTCCCATAACCATCGTGTCCGAAGGATAGAATTCCTTAAAGTCTTCTGATTCAGGATAACCGAGAGGATTATATGCCCACTGGCCCGAGGAAAACCAGGTATCAAAAGTATCGTTATCCTGGATCCAGCCTTCGCCGGGCGATTCCAAACTGACCCTCACTTCTTCGCCTTTGTACCATGCCGGAATCCGCGGGCCCCACCATATCTGGCGGCTGATGCACCAGTCATGGACATTGTCGATCCAGGTAAGCATCTGTTTCTTGAAGCGGTCAGGGTGCACCTTGATTCCGATTATGGAATCGTTCTCGATTACTTTCCTGGATTCTTCTTTCAATGAGAAGTTCTTATGGTCGACATTCAGGAACCATTGTTTTGAGATGATCGGTTCAATCGGAGTTTTGCAGCGTTCGCAAACCGACAGGCTGTTCTGATAATCTTCTTCTTTTTCCAGCAGCCCTTCTTCTTTTAATCTTTCAACAATTTTTTTTCTTACCTCGGCAACCGTCAGACCGCTGAATTTTCCAAAACCATCCTTGACCTTACCCTCTTCGTTTATCAAGGCGATTATTTCAAGGTCATTGTTGATAGCCATCTGGTAATCGACCATAGAGTGCGCCGGAGTTACGCCCAAAGCGCCCGTGCCGAAAGTCTTGTCGATGTCGTTGCTCGCGATCACCTTTAATTTCAGCGGTACGCCAAGGAAATCAGCTTTAAGGGTTTTTCCGATATATTCCTGATAACGCTCATCGGCCGGGTGTACGGCGATAGCGGTATCTGCCAATTTTGTTTCCGGCCTGGTGGTGGAAATCGTGAAAGGGAAGTCTTTGCCATATCTGAAGGTATATAATTTTGTCGCTTGGTCTTTGTATTCGACTTCAATGTCGGAAAGGGCGGTCGCGCATCTTGAGCACCAATTGATTATGCGCTCGCCGCGGTAGATCATCCTGTTGCCGTCTTCGTCAACCTCGTCATGCATTTTTACGAAAGTTTCCAATACCGATCTGACGATTGCCGGATCCAGGGTAAACTTTTCCCTTGTCCAGTCAGCGGAAACGCCGAGTTTTTTTTCCTGGCTTCTCATATACTGGGACCTGTTCATCGTGAAGTCATAGCATTCTTTGTAGAATTCATCCCTTCCTAAATCGTATCTCGACAGCCCTCTTTCTTTTTGCAATTTTTTTTCAAAAACAACCTGGGTCTGGATGCCCGCATGATCCTTGCCCGGAAGCAATAAAACCTTTTTCCCCAGCATCCTGTTGTATCTGCCGAAAAGGTCCATGATGACGTATCCTGAAGCATGCCCCATGTGCAATTCGCCATTGGCGTTCGGAGGCGGCATTATGTCTATATAGCGCCCTTTTGTCTCGACTAAATTATCAGGGTTGAAATACCCTGATTTTTCCCAATTTTCGTAGATTTTCTCTTCGTATTGGGCTGATTCGTATGTTTTCGGAAGCTCTCTTTTCATAAGAATGAGTGTATCAAAAGAAGCTGATAATTGCAAGGAAAAAAAGGCCCTTGACAGCTTTTTAAATATGACTTATTATTATTATTGTCATAAAGATTTTTAAATTCAAACAAATTATTGGATAAAAGCCTTTTTAGACAATCTTAAAAGTTTGAAAGAAAAAACAGTGATGTTAAAAATAATATCCCTGTTTTTTCTTTCAATTAACGATCCGCAAAGATTCTTAATGAAAGTGTTCCTTATACAAAATTAGTTACGCAATCCGCGCCTGTCGCAAGACCGGTTGCAGGATTGTAGTGCTAACAGGCATCAATTCAAGTCAAGCAAATACAATACAAGAATTTCTATTTCTTTTAATTATAGAGCCATGTCATCAGTCTTCGTTGGCTGGTGGCACATGGACTAAACCATGTAAAAAATTTTTTAGAGTTTGATCCTGGCTCAGGATGAACGCTGGCGGCGTGTCTAAGGCATGCAAGT
>CAYHWE010000028.1:0-13230 GCA_964360445.1 uncultured Gammaproteobacteria bacterium
CGCCTCTTTTTCCCCGATCTTGACGTCTTCTTTTTTCAATGGCGCCTTTTCTTCTTTTTTCTGCGGATCCGCCGGAATCGGTTCAACACGGTTTTTTTTCTCCAGCTTTTCTTTCTTGCGATTTCTCCAGGAATCGATCAGCTTATTCAGAAGATTGATCCTCCTCGGGTCGATGATTTTTTCTCCTATCTGCATCCTTATCAGATCTATTTTTTTAGCCGGCTCCGCTTTGGCTGTTTTCGGCGCCGCTTTTGATTCCGTTTGTCCGGCTTTCTTTTCAATCGGCTTCGGCAAATCCGGTTTTTTAACGATTCTCTTCATATCTTTCGGCTCCACGGCCGGCCTGACCGTTTCCGCTTTTTCTTTTTCGCCTATAGTCCTCAAAACCGCCTCCCGGGATTTCTGCATCTTGTCATCAGGAGCATTTCCCTTTTTGAACAAAGAAAAGAACGAGGATTTTTCTTCCTTGTTGTTGTCCGTTACCGCTTTTATCTCCGGACTTGTCCATTCGATCTTTTTAAGCGGCTCCTTCTTTTTTTCTTTTTTATCCTCCTTATTATCAGAGAGGAAATTTATATCTCCCATACAATATATTTTTTGAAAGCATTGAAAACTTTTTTTGAAAAAGTTTTCAAAGTCATTCGATTTCCCTTATAGCCAGGCCGATTGCCGCCGCCATGCGCGGACCTATCTCATCTAAGGCCGGCTTCAGATTGACCGGATAGGAAACGCGCGCCCAGGGATTTCCGACGATCACTTTCCTGTCAATTATCTTTGACAGATAGCCGGGAAAATTGATCAGCAGCGACGATCCGCCCGACAGGATTATTTTTTCAACCTGGACGCCGTTCTTGCTTTCAAACAGGTTCAATGTATATTTTATCTCATTGATGATCGGGGAAATCGTTTCCATTATCGTTTTCGGGATTACACCCTGCTCAGACTCCGATATGCTTATGCCCAGATCATATTTGAACTGCTCGGCTCTTTCCAGCCCTATATTCAGATTATTGCTTATCGCTTTCGTGATCGTCAGCCCTCCGATGTCGATGCTTCTTGAAATCATCGGGACGCCCTTGTTGATGATGGAAATATCAGTTGTGCTAGCGCCGATTTCTGCGATCATCACGACCGATTTATCATTGCCAAGCAAAGATCTGACAAGAGAAAATGTTTCCGTTTCCAGCGCCATAAGATTTATCTGGGCTTCTTTGAAAATTTCTATATATTTTTTTACCAGGCTTCTCGGGGCGCCGGTCAGGAATACTTTCGTATTCTTGCCATCGCTTTCATCCTCTATTTTCTGATAATCAAGGATCATCTCTTCAAGCGGTAAAGGGATGACCTTCTTAGCCTCCCAATGCACGGCGCTGCCGAAATCTTTGGCGGCAACATTCGACAAGCTCAGAACCGAAGAAAAAACTGAATAAGTCGGCAATGACACGACCGCGCTCCTGCTTATTATCCCCGATCTTTTACAGATTTCATTGATTATTTTTCCCGCCCGTTTGCTGTCGTTTTTCCAGCTGTTTTTCCCGTCGATAAATTTACTTTCGCTAAAACCATAGGACACCAATTTCGCGACATCGCCCTCTCGCTGCAGTTCAACTATTTTTATTCCGGAAAATCCGATATCGATTCCGAGATAGCTGCTGTTGTTTGAAGATATGAAACTCATAATCGATCCTCCTGCCCGGCAGGCTTTGTATTATTATAAATCTATTATATAATAGAAATGACCCTGAGTAAATTAAAATATAATTAATTATAACATAATTCCCGGCTTGAATACAAACTCGCGGACACAAAAAAATGTTTTTTGAGAAATATAAAAAAATAATCTTCATTTTCGGTTTCATGCTTGCCATATTCGTCCTGGGATTTTTCATATACTCTTTATTTTTCAAGCCGGCGCTGCAGAATCAGCCCGCCCCCGGAGAGAATGCTGGAACGCAGACAGGGACATCATCCGCTAATCTGCCGCAATCAGGAAAACTTGATCAGGTAAATAATATCAAAACGCCGTCAAAATTGCCGGGCGGACAAGGGACAAGAGCCGATTCCGGACAAACGCAAATGGAAAGCCGGATAAGCGAACTGACCGACAAGGAAAGCCTGGGCGCGGCCATAAACCAGAACGGCTTGCTGCAATACTATAATAAAGATGACGGGAAATTTTACCTGATAGACAGAAACGGAAACATCTCGCCGTTAAGCGATAAGGTTTTCCATTCTGTGGAAAACATAACCTGGTCGCCGAACAAGAACAAAGCGATCCTTGAATATCCGGATGGCGCCAATATCATATATGACTTTTCTTCAGACAAGCAGATCAGCCTCCCCAGCCACTGGAAAGATTTTGGATTTTCGCCTGACGGGAAAAATATCGTCACGAAAAGCATCGGGACCGACCCGAACAACCGCTGGCTGGCCATAGTCAATGAAGACGGGACAAAAGCGCAAAAGATAGAATCGCTGGGAGAAAAAGACGAAACCGTTTACACTTCCTGGTCGCCGAACAACCAGACGATAGCGATGTATACCGAAGGCATCGATTTCAACCGGCAGGAAGTTTTCTTTGTCGGACTGCATAATGAAAATTTCAAATCACTGACAGTCGAAGGCAGGGGCTTCCAGCAGCAATGGACTCCTGACGGAAACAGATTGTTATACAGCGTCTATTCATCGGCCAGCTCGTTCAAGCCATCCTTATGGATAGCCAACGCGAAAGGCGATTCGATCGGATCGGGAAGAACGAACCTGAATATAGAGACATGGGCGGAAAAATGCGTTTTCGCTGATGCCGCGAACGCATACTGCGCCATACCGAAAGACCTGCCGGAAAATGCCGGCCTGTTCCCCGAGCTGGCGGAAAACACGGAAGACCTGCTGTATCATATAGACGTGAATACCGGCGCGAAAAAACTGATCTACTCTCCTGAAGAAAATTACAACATGTCCGATGTCATAGTTTCCAATGACGGCGGATATATCTATTTCACCGACGCGAAAACGAAAAAATTATATAAAGTTAAAATATAAACAAAACCATGTTCAAATCCACCAGAAAATCAAAATTCCCCTCTCTCATCTTCATATGCGCTTCCTTGGCGGCGCTGATCATCTTGCCTGCATTCATCATCATCCTGAAAGTTATGATTGCGCCGGCAACCCCGGTCAGCGATAAATACTTCCTGAAAGAACAAAAAATAAACGATCCGTTGATGACCAGAGTCCCCGATTTGAAAGACATACTGGACGGTCCAATCCTGAACGAAGCGGATCCGAGCTTCGGGCCGGCAGATGCGCCGATCACCATTGTTGAATTTTCCGATTTCCAATGCAGCTTCTGCCAAAAACAGGAAGAGGTATTGAAAAATATATTGAAAGAATTTGATGGCAGGATCAGGCTGGTCTGGAAGGACTATCCTGAAAACGATTCAAAAACGATATCATGGAAGGCAAGCGTCGCGGCAAGATGCGCGGAAAAGCAGGATAAATTCTGGCCATATCACGATCTTCTTTTTTCAGCGTCAAGTCTGAATGAGGAAAAATTATCCGATTTTGCCGGCAAGCTGGACCTTGATATGGATAAATTCCAGGCTTGCCTGAAAGATAATGATATTTCCAGGAGAATAAAAGACAATGTGCTGGAGGCCGACGCCCTCGATATCAGCGGCGTGCCCTATATCTATGTCAACGATACGGGATTCATCGGAGAAGTTACCGCCGAGGAATTAAGGACAGTCATCAGCTCAAAATTAAAAATCTGATGTCCGGAAAAATCAGCACAATTTACGTATGTTCAAATTGCGATGCCCAATTCTCCAAATGGAGCGGGCGTTGTTTAGAGTGCGGGGCATGGGGATCGCTGAAATCGGAAATTACGGATGAAAAGGCCAAAGAGGAAAAAAAACTGAAAATCAATCCCGCCGCCCTGATCGATCTGTCCGATATCGCCGAACAAGATAGAGGGAGGATAAAAACGGAAATTTCCGAAGTGGACCGCGTTTTGGGCGGAGGAATCGTTCCCGGATCGCTCATGCTCTTATCCGGCGAACCAGGGATAGGCAAGTCGACCATCGTCGCGCAAATCGCAAACGCTGTCGGCGCGAAAGAAAATCCCGCCTTTTACGCCAGCGGCGAAGAATCTGCCGGCCAGGTCAAAGAAAGATTTGAAAGGCTGGGTTGCGGCTTGGAAAAAATAAGATTTTTGAGCGAAATCAATGTTGAAAAAATAATCGCTTCGATTAATTCCTGTCCGCATAAACCGCGCTTGCTGATAGTCGATTCGATCCAGACGATGTACTCTTCCTTGATCGAATCGGAAGCCGGCAGCATCGCACAGATTCGGGCAAGCGCCGTAAAATTCCTTGAATTGGCAAAACAAAAAAATATAGCCGTAATCCTGATCGGACATGTCACGAAAGACGGCCAGCTAGCCGGACCTAAGGTTTTAGAACATATAGTCGATACCGTCATTTATCTTGAAACGGAAAATCTGCACAATTATCGCGTCTTAAGGACGACAAAAAACCGCTTCGGATCCGTGAACGAGATCGGCATTTTTGAAATGGCTGAACAAGGCTTTATCGAAATAAAAAATCCATCGTCGATTTTTCTTGATACGACTGAAGAAAACCTGTCCGGCTCGGTCATCAGCTGTATCATGGAGGGCACCCGCCCGTTCTTGATTGAAATCCAGGCCTTGGTTACAAAAACAGTTTTCGGCTATCCGCAACGAAAGGCTTCCGGATTCGATCTGAACCGCCTGCAAGTCTTGTCCGCCGTAATCACAAAAAGGACAAAGGCGAATCTTACCAATCAGGATATAATCCTGAATATGGTCGGCGGCCTGAAAGTCACTGAGCCGTCCCTTGACCTGGCGATCTGCACCGCCATCATCGCCTCTTTATTGAATCAGACGATAGACAGGAAAACGATCGTCTTAGGCGAAGTCGGATTAGGGGGCGAAGTCAGGAATGTAGGCAAGCTGGAACAGAGGCTTTTGGAGGCGGAAAAACTGGGCTTCACCCGCGCCATCATTCCGAATACGGAAGCAAAGGTTAAAAAAATAAAAATCGAGAAGGCGAAAAATCTGGACGAACTGATCAGATTCTTGATGAAATAAAAAATGAATTTACTTTTTTGATACCCAAGGATTACCCTTGACATAATAACGCCAAAGCTTATCCTTATATTCCTTGGCATAATCCACGCCGATCCTTTTTGCCGCAATCATATCCTTTTTTCCGATCTTTTCTCCCCTATCCTCAATCCACAACTCATTATTCATAACCAAATCCATCTCGTTTAAGTTTTTATCAACTTTAAAAGCTTGGCAAAATTTCCCTGGCCCGTTAGTCAGGTTTTTTTCCTCCTTTGATTTCCTGAATCCTTTCATAACCTCAATCCCCTCAACCGGCTCAACAGCCCTAATCAAAACCGCAGCTGGATAGCCATGATCTTCGGTAACAATATTAAAACAATGGCTTACGCCGTAAATCAAATAAACATAAGAAAAGCCGGGATGGCCGAACATGATACTGTTGCGCGGAGTCTGTCCGCGGCTCGCATGGCTCGCTAAATCCTCGGGCCCGTTATAAGCCTCGACCTCGACGATTTTCCCAGCCAGTTTCTGCTTCCCGATTTTCCGCACAATAAACTTACCCAATAATTCCTGGGCAGCAATTAGGGTATTTCGGTTAAAAAAATCTCTTCTTAATTTACTCATATACTTTTGTCATCTCGAACGGAGTGAGAGATCTCATTCAACGCGCTTACCGAGATTTCTCACTCGCTCTCGCTCATTCGAAATGACAGAAAAAAACTTATTCCAAATGCACTCTCCTCTCCCAATCCCCGACCCTCTCTTTCAACTCCGGCCAACTATCCAGACTCGCGTCTTTCTCCACAATCTCCTCCGCTTTTTCTTTCGCCATTTTCATCAATCCATAATCGAATAAAGAAGCCATTTTCAATTCCGGAAAGCCCTTTTGCATCGTGCCATACACCTCTCCCGGTCCGCGGAATTTCAGATCGATTTTTGCCAAAGCGATGCCGTCGCTATATTGCACTAAAGAGCCAAGCCTTTTCAACGTGTGCGCTGAATCGCTTTCCGTATAAAGCAAGCAATATGATTGATGTTCAGCCCGCCCTACTCTGCCGCGGAACTGGTGCAGTTGCGCCAAGCCGAACCGGTCCGCGCCCTCGATCATCATGATTGCCGCATTCGGCACATCAACACCGACTTCGATAACAGAGGTGGAAACCAAGATATCTATCTTATTCTCTAAAAATTCTTTCATTATCTCTTCCTTTTCTTTCGCCTTCATACGGCCGTGCAGCATGCCGACTTTGAATTCCGGAAAAATATGTTTCGCGATTTTCTCAAACTCTTCTTTTACAGATTTCACCCCCAGCTTGTCGGACGGATCAATCAAAGGACAGACAATAAAAGCTTGGCGCCCTTTTTTGATTTCCGCATATACGAATCCATACGACTTTTCGCGCTCTTCCGGCGTTACGACACGGGTCAAAATCTTCTTCCTATTCGCCGGCATCTGGTCAATGATCGATAAATCCAGATCGCCATACAAGGCCAAGGCCAAGCTGCGCGGAATCGGCGTTGCGGTCATTGATAATAAGTGCGGCACAAATTGTCTACTCTCCTTGCCAAGTGGAGGGCTGGGGTAGTGTCCTGACTTTTCCATCAAAGTTTTCCTCTGCTCAACCCCAAAGCGATGTTGTTCATCAACAATAACTAAAGCCAATCTTCTAAATCTAGTTTTTTCCTGCAATAAAGCATGAGTGCCGACAATGATATCTGAATTCTGGATGATAAAATCGGAATCCGGTTTCAATTCCAAGCTTTCAATTTCCGAATTCAGTTTCTTCACACTCCTTGTTATCAGCCCGATCCTGACTCCAGAATCCTTCAGCAATCTGCAAATCGAATTATAATGCTGCTGCGCCAAGATTTCCGTCGGCACCATCAAGGCCGCCTGTTTTTTATTCAATACCGCATTCAACATGGCAATCGTTGCCACAACCGTCTTGCCGCTTCCGACATCACCCTCTAAAAGTCTGGCCATCGGCGTTTCTTTCGCCATATCCTGCAAAATCTCCCAAGCGCATTTGCGCTGCGCGTCTGTCAGGCGGAAAGGCAGGCTTTGAATAAATTTTTTCGTTTCTTCTTCTTTGAATAAAATCGCTTCAGTCCTGCTTGACCGGATTGATTGTTTAATCAATTGCGCCTGCAACTGCACCAAAAATAACTCATCAAAAGACAGGCGCTTTTTTGCGCTCTGGATGTCATTTTCCGTTTTGGGAAAATGAATTTTAATAATGGATTCCGGCAAAGAAATTAATTTCAAATCCTTTATAATGTCTTGCGGCAGCCAATCCTTAACCTCTTCCGCGAGACCGATAACTTGTTTTACCAAAAATCTTATTTGTTTACTTGTAAGATTGGCGGTCAGCCGGTAACTCGGCACCAACCCCTGCGTATGAATCTCGCTTTGCCCCTTCTCGGCCAACCCCCTTTCCAAAAGGGGTTTGGGGGGATTAGTGTTTTTCACCTTCTCATAAATCGGTGAAATCATCGCGCCATCTTCGCCGATTTTTCCGGCCAAAGAAACCGCGTCACCAACTTTTAGGGTTTTTCCAATAAACGGCTGATTAAACCAAATCACCTTAAGGCTTTCAGTTTCGTCGCTGACTAAAGCTTCGGTTATATATATTCTCCGGCGCGGACTGCGCTTGTTTTGGATCAATTCAATTATGCCGACAACGTTCGCGTTTTGGCCCGGCTTTAAATCTTTGATCGGCGTGGCTGAAGAAAAATCATCATAACGGAAAGGGAAATAAAAAAGAAGGTCCCGGACAGTTCCAATGCCAAGAATTTTCAGTCTTTTTCCGGTCGCCGCTCCCACCCGGCTCATTTTCGCGATGTCAGCATCAAGCGTTAACATGGCTTTATTTTAGCATAAAAACAAGCCAACATAAATTGACAATACGCGTGATTTCATATATAAAATAAATGATTCGCTCGTTACACAATTTTAAAAATACAAAAAAACAAGGAGGAAGCTAATGAAAGGACATAAGGGCGATACAAAAAATTGCTACATGTCAGGCAGAAATATTTTTCCGCACAGATTACCCTTAAGGCCGACCTACAAGAACTTGATAAACTATTACGCCAGCACATCCATCCAGGCCAGAAACATGGCGGATGGCGCTTTTCTTTTTGAGAGGATGGTCAATGAAGATGACACGATATGGCTCGGAATTGCCGGCGTTGGTATTGCCGGCGGCATGGGCGGCATTGTCATAGAGCTTATGGAAAGAGGCCAAATCGACGTCATCTGTTCTACCGGCGCTCAGGTCTACCATGACCTGCATTTTGCTTTCGGGCTTCCGGTCAAGCAGGGCAGTCCGGATGTGGATGACAACGATCTGCGCGACAAAGGAGTAACCCGGATCTATGATATATACATAGACGAGGAGAAAACCCTAAAAGCGCAGGATGAGATCATCCGGGATTTCTGCCGGACCCTCAAGAAAAGAAGGCTTTCCAGTCCTGACTTCAATTACGAGCTGGGCAAATATGTCCTTAAGCACGCCAAACATCCGGAGCGCTCTTTTGTGGCAATGGCGGCAAAATATGGAGTGCCGATATTCTGGGACTCTCCCTCCAACCATTCCATAGCGATGAATATCGCAGTCATGACACAGGAAGGGATTCGCATCACCATAGATGCGAATCTCGACGTGATAGAAAGCGCTGCCATCGTCTTCAACTCAAAGGCGACCGGCTTTGTCGAGCTCGGAGGAGGCGGTCCGAAGAACTTTATCCAGCAGACCAGTCCGACTGTCAGCCAGATATTCAAGATCCCCTTCGAAGGCGCCGACAGAGGCCTGCAGATAACAACCGACCAAGAAACTAACGCCGGACTATCTGGCTGCACTTTCAAGGAAGGCGTGTCCTGGGGAAAATATAAAGATGCAACCAAAGGCCTTGTGCAGATCACCGGAGAATACTCGACCATTTTCCCTTTGATCGCGGGATATGTGATCGAAGTCTGCAATGTCCGCACTTTCAAAAACATCATCGAGCATAAAAAAGAAATGCGAGATAAACTCGAGGCAGCTGCAAAAGCTGTAAAATAATAAAAAAGCGCCTGGCTCATAGCTAGGCGCTTTTTTCTTTTGTGCACTCGCTAGGAATCGAACCTAGATTACAAGATCCGCAATCTTGTGTCCTATCCATTGAACGACGAGTGCGTAATAGCCCTTTAACAGTTAACTTTTACAATTTAACAAACAATCAGTTAAAAAATAAAATGTCCAATCACTTGGGCATTTTACTATTCTCCTGATCAAATGCTAAAGTTTGAATAATTTTGCTAACCCTTCAGATAACGGCTCATTTGTCCTCTCTAAATCTTCTGGCAAATATTTTAGCAGATTTTCGCGTATTGGCAAGGGGTTCATATTTATCAGCGGAATCGACAGTCTCGGCTTGACCGGATTTTTCAGCTCGAAATAGAGTTTTTTTATTCCATAATTCGGCTTATAAACGATGGCAAAATTCTTCAATTCATCATAGTCATAAAATCTGCTGCCGATAACGATGCCTTCGGTTGTCAAAAATACGCCGACAAAATCAGGCTCTTGCCCGTCATGGAGTATGACGACCAGGCCGCCGACAATGACTATGACGGCAAACAAAAAATTAGCCGTAAAAAAAGCGTAAATAAGCAGGGCGATGGCGATAAACGCCGCCGCTACATACCAATTCTTGCCCCTTTCGTGCTTGTCATACTCCGGGACATTCCAGCTTACAACCTCCCTGCCGTAATCCATTGCCTGTTGTCGTTCCTCCATATTTTTCATTGACAATATCGCATATTTTAGATATATTGATTATAGCATAAAAGAGGATAAAGACAAACAATCTTTATCTATTTTTAATTTGTAATTTTAATTCGTAGTTGATTTGGAGAGGTGGCTGAGCGGCTGAAAGCGGCACCGTGCTAAGGTGTTAAGGATGAAAGTCCTTCCAGGGTTCGAATCCCTGCCTCTCCGCCAAAATTGAAAATCCCTTATTTTGTGCTATTTTTTTAAAACAAAATTTGATAAAATGAGTTGATCCGCAATGGATTCGAACTAACATGAAAGGCATAGAAAAGTATTCACTAGCATGGTCAAAGAAGTATGAACTTGAATCCGAAAAGATTAAAGCTATTTTGGGTGGTTGTATAAAAGATATCCAACATATCGGAAGCACTTCTATTCCCGGAATGTTAGCAAAGCCATTGATTGATATTGGCGTTCTTACAGATACTATCGAAAATATAAATTTTTTTGTACAGAAATTAGAACTACTTGGGTATTCGTATAGACCAGATATGTCATCCGTAGAGAGAATATTCTTTCGTAAGGGGAATCCGGTCGAATATCATTTATCAATTGCCTGCCCGAAACATACCTTTTGGAAACGGCAGATTGCTTTTAGGGATTATTTAAGAAAACATCCTGAATTTGTTGAAGAATATAATATACTTAAATTAAAGAGCGTAGAAGCGACTCTCGCAGAAGATTATTTTGATTTATCTCTAAGTAAAATTTATAATCAAGGAAAGGGAGACTTCGTGGACAAAATTCTAAAACTGGCAGAAATAGAAGGTTGATAAAAAAATATCATCATGAACTATATGTTTATTATTCTTATCAAAATAGTACAGGATACTGCATATATCAATAAACCTTAACCGCAAAATTCGGCACATCAAAACATTCTGGTTTTTCTTTATAAATCAGCCTTAATTTTCGCATAATCAAATCAAGATTTCTAATAGTTAGTCGTTTAATAGGCTCAAACTTCGGGACATCGCCACCGCCAAGCAGGTTCGCGTAGGCGGCATTCGCCACTCTGAAGCATAACTTCGGCATTATTCAATCTGTTAAAAAATTCGCGCAAACTACATCATAAAAAAATACTCCGGAAAAATCCGGAGTATTTTTTTATGCAAGCTTTTTTAATCCTTTGCCAAACGGTTCCTGTTCTTGCTTTTCTTCTCAAGGACAAGATAGCTGTTATTCGGCAGTGACGATTGCCTGAATAAATTCGCTATCCTGAAAGTTCTGGCGATCTGCTTCTCTATTTCCGAGGCATTGATTTCTTTTAAGTCCTCGGATGAATTTAATCCGCGCAACAATTCTTTTTCCAAACTTGTCGGCGTGGTTACTTTTAATAATTCATTCAACTGATCAATCAAGTCCATGGCGTCGTTCATATGATCCGATATCTCCTCGGTATTATCCTTGACGGTTTTTACCGCCTTCAAAGACTTAAGATGATCTTTGGCTTCATCCAACGCTTCTTGCATTTCCGTTGTATTCTTTTTCTTCTTGGCCAAATTCTTAATTCTTGTTTCATGCTTATTTATCTGCGTTTCAATTTTCTTTACTGATGCCTTGAATGTGGCCAGCGATTTGATCGTGTCAATGTCATTGTCTATGGCGTCAAGCTTATCAACGATATTTCCCTGGACAAAATCAAACGGCTTTTCTTCGCTAAAATCCTTTTTCTTGAGTTCAGCAACAGCTACTTTTATGTCGCTGATAATCTTGCTTGTGCTGCTGGCCTGCTCGGTTATATCAATTCCCGCTTTTTTGGCCGTCTGCTGCGCTTTTTTCAATTCGCTCTCCCTGTTTTTTATCTCCTTATTGATTGTCGGCATCAATTTCTGAAGACGCGTCAATTGCTCAAGCTGCGGCATCCAAAAATTCAATTCATCCGCGATATCGGTCAACGATTCTCCGGCATCTCTCGCCTCATCATAAGACGATGTATTGTTAATCGATTTGATCAATGTTTGCCCCTGAGTCAATGATTCTTTCAAGGAAGAAGAAATCGTGAATCCCTGCTTTTCCAGGCGGCTGACTCTGGTCTGGACTGAAGTCAATCCCGGAGAAAACTTCTTCATTTCTTTCTTAAGCTGCTTTAAGGCGTATTTTTGCATATCTGAATCGCGCTGAGAAGTCGATTCGCTCCCGCCGTCAGCCATCAGATCGTTCTTTACTTCCTGCAGGGTGGTTATGTCTTCCGCAATCGTTTCCAGCGTGTCAAACGCGGCGCTGTCTTTTGACAATCCTTCCGTCTTTTCTCTTAACGCGCGTGTTTGCGCCAGCACTTCCTGGTCTTTTTGACGCTTGAAATAGCGTTCCAAAGAATCTATTTTCTTGATCAATGATTTCTTTTTTTGATCAATCGACTTTATCTCCTTTTCGCTTAATTCCGGCTCTTCTTCAGCTTCCACAGTCGAGGTCGCCGCAGACTTGCATCCGTTAAGGCTGCAATATCCGCTTTGGCCGGATTCGACGCACCAAGTTCCGCCTTTATTAAGACAGCTTGAGATCCCATCCTCTGTTTTAGGCTTAGGGCACTCTGTTCCTTCCGGCACTTTTTGCCCGTCTGAACAAGTTGTGTATGCCTTAGGACATATTGCGTCAATAGCGATAGTGGTTCCGTCCGAACAGGTCTTTGTGGCCGGCTTCAACTCGACGGCCGTCGTATCCGCAATCGGACATTCGGTAATCTTAGCGGCAAAAGTCTGATTATCCGGACAAGTCATTTTGCCCATCGGTGGATATTTTGAACAAGGGCTGCTCTTGGAATTGCACCATCCGCTTGACCATGCGCTTCCGGATGAGGAAGATTCGCACCAATTACCACCCTTGGCGGCGCAATCGCTGGAAGTCATAGGTGAGGATGGACAGGAAGAATATGACGAAACAACCGTGTCATCCCAGCAACGCATCATATTTGACGGAGCCGGCGTCTGGCAGATGCTGCCTGCCATCATACAGGATCCGCTGTAATTGGTATAAGAATTAGCATAACCGCCATAAGCGCCAGAACTGGCGCACCAGACTCCTTTATATTTCTTACATTCGCTTTCCGTGTTCGGCCAGAAATAAGTTGTCGTATTCGAAGGGCACATCGAACTATCGCTCACTTTTGTCCCATCCGAACAAGTATAGGTAGCGGACGGAGTCGATGTAGAAGTATTTGTCGTATACGGACAAGCGCCGCCGGATGTAACGCACCAGCTTGATGTGTATGAACCGGTGCTTGTGCACCATAGGCGTCCTTTCGCGACGCAAGTCGCCTCGTCATTCACAGGACAGCTCGATCCGCCTGTCGCGCACCAGCCTCCG
>CAYHWE010000029.1:0-12942 GCA_964360445.1 uncultured Gammaproteobacteria bacterium
GATGTCGATCTGATTAAGAACGGCAGGGTGACATGGTTGAAGATGCCGACCGATTCAGGCGAGAAAGACGTCTTGGTTGTGATCGGCCGTGATAAGAAAGATTGCGATAATTTAGAAAATTTAGCCAAGACTGGCGATATTGTGATAAAATTAAAAGAGATGGTTGGGCCGACAACGGTTTTAAGGACCAAGAATCATGAATCAGGGGTCATGGATGAATGCAGGGAAGTTGAAATTCCGGAGCAGATGAATTTCGGCTTAGAGGGCAGCAATGGAAAAAAACTTGAAGAATTAATAAATGATTTAACTCTTTTGACTGGCTATTATTCAACAAAAGCCAGGGGAAAGAAAGTTGAAATCGAAATCATTAAAAAATAACTCAAAAAGTATGTCTACAACACTTTTAATTATCTTGGGGGTTGTTGCCGTAATCGCTATCGTGCTGATCGGCATGTATAACGGATTGATCCGTTTAAGG
The DNA here is from genome assembly GCA_964360445.1 of uncultured Gammaproteobacteria bacterium. Lineage (GTDB taxonomy): Bacteria > Patescibacteriota > Patescibacteriia > Patescibacteriales > JAKAJF01 > CAYHWE01. Next base: position 479 of record CAYHWE010000029.1, read on the forward strand.
AATCGCGTCGAAGAAGCTTGGAGCGATATCGATGTGCAATTGAAGAGAAGGTATGATTTGATCCCGAATCTGGTTGAGACTGTAAAGGGATATGCAGCGCATGAAAAAGATACTTTGGAAAAAGTTATCAATGCGCGCAACGCAGCGATGTCAGCTCATTCTGGCGCAGACGCGCACGCTCAGGCTGAAGCGGAAAATATGCTTTCTTCAACCCTGAAATCTATTTTTGCTTTGTCAGAAGCTTATCCTGATTTGAAAGCGAACCAGAATTTCTTGGAATTGCAAAGAGAATTGTCTGACACTGAAAACAAGATCCAGGCATCTCGCAGATTCTATAATACGAACGTCCGCGATTTCAATACAAAATTAGAAGTTTTTCCGACAAACATTATTGCCGGATATTTGGGATTCAAGAAGAGAGAATTTTTTGAGGCGGAAGAAGCTGAAAAAGAAAACATTAAAGTGCAGTTTTAAATATGTCAACCTTATACACCCATTCAGACTCGAATAAAAGAAAAACCTGGTTGCTTTTGACTGGGTTTTTTGTGTTCATAATGATTGTCGGCTATGTGTTCAGCCAGGCGATGAATAGTTCCGGCATTTTGTATGCCGCGGTGGCTTTCAGCATTATTTCTTCCTTTGTAAGTTATTGGTGGAGCGACAAAATTGTTTTGGCGATGAGCGAAGCGCGCGAAGTGAAATTTGAAGACAATAAGGAATTGTACAGGATTGTTGAAAATTTATGCATCACCGCCGGTCTTCCGGTGCCTAAGATTTACATTATCAACGATACGGCGCCGAACGCGTTCGCGACCGGACGCGATCCGGAGCATGCCGTTGTCGCCGTAACGGTCGGACTTTTGCAAAAGCTTGATCGCTCGGAATTGGAAGGAGTGATCGCGCACGAATTATCCCATATCGGCAACCGCGATATCTTGATTTCAACCATCGTTACCGTTTTAGTCGGCGTGATCGTCTTGCTTGCGGATTGGTTCAGGCATTGGTCATTTTTCGGAAGCCATAAAAGCAGTGATGATAACAGGGATGGAAGGATAACTTTGATTTTGACGATTTTGGCAATCGCGTTCTCGATCCTGGCACCGATTTTTGCTTATATGATGCAATTTGCAATTTCCCGGAAGCGCGAATTTTTGGCTGATGCGGACGGCGCGCTTCTGACCCGCTATCCGGAAGGGCTTGCGCGCGCCTTGGAAAAGATTGCGGGAGACCGCGAACCATTGGAGGTTGCTAATCGCGCGACTGCGCATTTGTATATAGCATCTCCATTCAAGGGTGATGCAAAGAAAAAAGCCGGATTCTTTGCAAGAGCATTTATGACGCATCCGCCGGTTGATGAGAGGATTGCGGCGTTGAGAGGGATGGATGTGAAATAATCGTCACTTCCGCGTAGGCAGTTACTGCTTGTCATTGCGAGGAGCGGAGCTCCATTGTCATCCTCGTGAAAGCGGGGATCCAGGGTTGATCAGCAGGAAGATGAAAATTGCAAAATAAACTAGAAAGCAATAAGTATGAATTTATATTATGTATATATTCTAACCAACAAAAGGAATGGAGCATTATACATAGGAGTAACTTCTAATTTACTGGAAAGAGTCGACCAGCATAAAAAAGGTGTTTACGATGGATTTACTAAAAAATATAATATAAACAGGCTAGTTTATTACGAGACATTTGAAGATATAAATAATGCAATCGCTAGGGAAAAACAACTGAAGAAGTTTAATAGAAAATGGAAAATAGAATTGATTGAAAAAGAAAATCCGACTTGGCGGGATGTCTACGATGATTTACTTTAGTCAACTTCGTTCTGACTTACCCTGGATCCCCGCTTTCGCGAGGATGACAGAAAACAAATAAGATGCGGAATAAATCACACAATTTAATGCGGGATTTGGGGATTATTGCTTTGAGTATCATTATCTCTATTGTTTTAGTGAAAACAGGGGCATTGAGTGATTTCTTGAATCCGGCTCGTGAAACGAAGATAATCGGCAGTTTTTTAAGCGGTTTGTTCTTCGTTTCGGTCTTTACCGCGGCTCCCGCTCTGACTGCTTTGGCTGGATTGGCGCAATCCGGTTCGATTTTTACGGTCGCTTTTTTTGGCGCTCTCGGAGCTCTGGTTGGTGATCTTATAATCTTTAAATTCATCAAAGACAGTCTTTCCGTGAGTTTGTTGGATTTTGCAAGGACGGAGGAAAATAAGCTAATCAAGTTTTTCAGGAAAAAATATTTTCGGGCGCTTTTGCCTTTTATCGGGGCGATTATAATCGTTTCGCCCTTTCCAGATGAGCTAGGGCTGATGATGATGGGGCTTTCCAGATTAAACATTTTTTATTTTATCCCGCTTGCTTTTGCGCTTAATTTTTTAGGAATTTTAATCATCGAGTTTGTTGCGAAATAATATGTAAATAAAATCCCCTTATTAGGGGGGGTAAAAAGTATATTAATTTTTAATTGAACAATATGACAACACAAGAAATATATAAATTAGCTGTTGAGATGGGAATGAAGTCTGATCTTCGCGGCAAGGAAAAGGTCAAGAAATATTTAGAACGTTTCAAGGAAAAATATGAAAAAATGGACAAAGAGGCGAAAGAGGATTTTGATGCGGAAAAATTGGCTAATCCATATAGCGATACCCGTGTTTTAGTCGATAACAATAAAAAGCAGATAAAGAAAATTTTGGTCGGTGTCGATATGGAGGGAGCGGAGGTCTTGCTCGCCGATAAATTGGGCGTTGATTTGGTTATCGCTCATCATCCGGAGGGAAAAGCTTTGGCCGATCTGCACGGCGTTATGGATCTGCAGGCGCAGGTATTGGCTGATTATGGCGTGCCGATCAATATCGCGGAAGCGGTAATAAAGCCGAGGATTTCCGAAGTAAGCAGGGGCATATCGCCGATAAACCATAACCGCGCCGTTGATATGGCTAAATTATTGGATTTGGATTTTATGTGCGCGCACACAATCGCTGATAATCTGGGCGCGCGATTTTTAGTAGATCTGATCGGGAAAAAAGAATTGGAAACAGTCGGGGATGTGCTTGATATGATCAAGACGATTCCGGAATTCAAAGAGGCGAAAAAGTATAATGCCGGCCCGACGCTTTTTGCCGGCGCTCCGGAAAACAGCTGCGGCAAGGTTGTGGTAACCGAGTTTACCGGCGGGACCAGCGGTTCCAAGGAGATATATGAAAAAATGGCGCAAGCCGGGATCGGGACGATAATCGGCATGCATATGGGCGAGGAGCACAGAAAAGAGGCGGAAAAGTATCATATCAATGTCGTTATCGCCGGCCACATGGCATCTGATTCACTCGGAATGAATCTGTTTTTGGACGAATTGGAGAAGAGAGGGGCAGAAATCATCCCGACTTCGGGGTTGATCAGGATCAAGAGGTTTAAAAAATAAAAACATCAATATTGGCCATTTTTATCCTGATTTTGAAATATTTATCTTGTTTTGTTGTCTTATTATATATAGGACGCTATAATATTATTGTTGTATAAAAAAATAAATCAGCATATTTGAATATGAAAAATTTTAAAAATCAGGCAGCGGTCATTACGATTTCAGTTGTAATTTTTATCTCATTTTTGAGTCTTATATATAAGAGCGGTAGCTTTGACGGTGATGAAAAAGAAGATGAGGCTCCGATCGATATCGCTTCCGAGATCAATGATAAAATAGAAGAAAGAAAAGAGAGCATTTTAGAGGAAAAAACTGAAGAATTAGCTAATCGCATCAGGGATTTATTGAATTTTAAGGAAGAAGAGGACGATGATGATCAGATTCCGACAAAAAAAACAGCCCAGCAGACTCAAACAAAACAAACACAGGCCCAGACACAAACCCAACAGCCGGCAGCAGATCCGGCGCCCAAGCCAAGAACAAAAGTTTCTTGATATGATAAAATATGATTACAAAAAAGTTTTCAAAATTTGCCATTACCTTTTTCGGGATCATTGTTTCAGCTATGTTTGGATTTTTATTTTTAAATTCAAATACGATTCTTGCTGACAATGACGATGATGACCGTTATGAGAAGTATGAAGATGAAAAAGATGATGATAAAGATGAGGATAGAAAAGAGAAAAAACAGAAAGTTGAGCCTGCCAAGCCGGTTCCCCAGGTAATTGTTAACGCGCAAAATGCGCCAAGCGCGGCAGCATCCTCGGCCTCATCTTTGAAGACGAGGATATATGATACCGATACTGACGGCATAGCCGATCTGTTTGACGCCCATCCCGGCGAAGATGATTTTATCTATAGGATTGAAGATAGGAATTCAGACGGGATAGCCGATGATCTGGAATTTCTGAAAATCAACAGGTAGTATGAAATTTTGGAAAGAATTCAAAGCTTTAGGTACAGACATGTTGCTTCTTGCCGATTGCGGCATGAAGGAGTATGCGGATATAGAGATAAATAAGGCGGAGAAAAATATCCGGGAATTTGAAAGCAGGTTCAGCCGTTTTGTTAAGGGTAACGAATTGGATGAATTAAATAATAAAAGTGAATTGAAAGTGAGCGAAGAAATGCGCTCTCTTTTAGTAAAAGCGGAAGAGGCATACGGGGAGACCGGAGGGATTTTCGATCCAACCGTGATAACCACTCTTGAAAATATCGGGTACAGGGAAAGTTTCGGAGAGGGCGAGCGCAGTTCAGGCATGAGTTCCGGGGAAATCCGGAAAATTTTTTTTAAAAGGGAAAAATTTGATACACTGGAGATAGACGGAGGCCACATCAAAAAACCGAAAGATTTAAGGATAGAGTTCGGCGGGATCGGGAAGGGATATCTGGTTGATATGATTGCCGGCGAATTCGGGAAAAAATTCAAGAATTTTTGGGTTTCTGCCGGCGGGGATATCTTTATTTCCGGGAAAGATAACGACGCGAACTGGAAGATCGGCGTCCAGCATCCGACGGAAACCGATAAGGATATCGCGGTGATCGAATCAAAAAACGAGAAATTATGCCTGGCGACCTCAGGGATTATCAAGAGGCGGGGGGGTGAAGGCGGATCGGAATGGCATCACATCATAGACCCGAGGACGGGGCTGCCGGTAAAAAATGAAATTTTATCAGTTACGGCGATCGCTCCGAGCGTCCTTTCGGCGGATGTATACGCGAAGACAGCGCTGATTATCGGGATAGAGGCGGGGCTGGAATTCATCAACAGGCATGAAGCATCGGCTTGCCTGATCATAACAAAACAGCTGGAAATAATCTTATCGGATAAGATGAAACAATATTTAGTATGAAATTCAAGATATTGATTACAATTTTATTTTTTTCCATTTTTGTCGCGTCCGCGTCCGCGCAGGTTGATTATGGTTCCAGCAGTCCGAAAGATTCGGATTACGACGGTTTGACCGATCAGAGCGAGACGCAGACATATAAAACAGATCCGCAGAAATTTGATACTGACGGAGACGGGATTTCGGACGGAGCGGAAATTCTGGTCGGAAGCGATCCGGCCGTAAAAAATGTTTTCGATAAGATAATGCCGCAAATCGAAAAAAAATCCGCGCCATGGGTATGGTATGCAATAAGAACTACCGGATTGACCGCTTATGTCCTGATGTTTTTTGCCATCGTATTCGGCGTCGGCATCTATACTAAGTTTATTTTTCGGATACTGAAATCGGAAACTGTTTTTGTCCTCCATAAGCTTTTTTCCGTCTATACCTGGATTTTTGTCACCATACATATTTTTTCTTTATTTTTTGACAAATATTTAGGATTCAGCCTTACGGAAATTTTTATTCCATTCCTATCCCATTTCAAGAGTGTTCCCGTTGGCCTCGGAATCATCTCTTTTTACGGATTCCTTGCCATCATCATCAGTTCTCTTTTTTTCAGGCTGAAACATCGCCGGGCCTGGCGTCTCCTGCATTATCTCACTTATCCGACTTTTTTGTCCGTGCTGATGCATGGGATAAGAACGGGTTCGGATACGTCCGCTTTCCAGGGGTTGTATTGGACAACCGGTTTTATTTTTGCGGCTTTGGTTCTATATAGGCTTGCTTATCCTTATATAGTCAAAGAATACAGAGCGGTTATAAAGAAAATAGAAATGCTAGCCGGCGGCGTGATCGTTCTCAGCTTAGCATTGTCTGATGATGAAAAGTTGAAATTCAAACCGGGACAATATGTATCTCTTGCTTTATATGATAAGAGGGGAAAGATCGGGCAGAAGCATCATTTTTCAATATCAAGCTCCCCGGACGAGGGCGGAGTCCGTTTAGGCATAAAAATTTTCGGCAAATTTACTCAGGAGCTGTCCGTGAAAAAAGAAGGGGATGAAATCGCGTTATTCGGTCCGTATGGCGATTTTGTTTTTGACGCCGAGAAGATGAAAGATGTTGTTTTTATCGCCGGCGGAATCGGGATAACGCCTTTTATGAGCGCCTTCCTATGCGCGGCCGACAGGAAATTGCCCAACAAAATGACGCTTTTGTATAGCAATAAAACCGTAGATGGGACGGCATTTTTTGATGAAATCAAAGCGCTGGCTGGGCAGAATAATAATTTCAAGCCTTATTTTACCGTTACCAATGAGATAGCGCCAAGAGGATTCGAACACGGGATGCTTTGCCAGGCCACTATGCAGAAATTTATTGCCAATTTTTCCAATAAGTATTTTTTCATTTGCGGCCCCGCTCCTTTTATGGAGGCTATGGCCGGCTGCCTGAGATCTTGCGGGGTGCCGGAAAACAGGATCAGGCGTGAATTCTTTTATTAAGCAAAACACAAATTAATACGTATTAAAACAAATTGACGCAAATTATTTTGTGAAAATCTGTTATAAATCTGTTTATTTATGCAAAAAGCTTACATCATATCATTGGGCGGATCACTGGTTGTGCCGCCGGCCGGGATCGATCATAAATTTTTGAAAAAGTTCAGGGAATTGATTTTGGATCAGGTTAAAAAAGGGAAAAAATTTTTCCTGATCATCGGAGGCGGAGCGACGGCCAGGAATTATATCGCGGCCGCGGATAAGGTTTTGAAAATAAAAGATGACGACAAGGATTGGCTGGGGATCCATTCGACACGGTTGAACGCGCATATGTTAAGGACAGTATTCAGGGATGTCGCGCATCCGGAAATCATAAAAAATCCGACAATCAGGATAATTACGGATAAAAAGATTATCGTAGCCGGCGGCTGGAAACCGGGATGGTCAACGGATTATGTGGCCTCGATCATCGCGCAGGAATATGGCGTAAAGACGGTAATCAATCTGTCCAATATCGATTATGTCTATGACAGCGATCCGAATAAAAATAAAGATGCGAAAAAAATCGCGGAAATAAAATGGAAAGAATTCAGGAAAATAGTCGGCGATAAATGGAAGCCGGGCCTGAATATGCCGTTCGATCCGATCGCTTCGCAGAAAGCTGAGCAATTGGGGTTAGAGGTGGCGATAATGAACGGCGGGAATCTGAAAAATTTGAAAAGATATTTAGAGACAGGAAAATTTAAGGGAACGAGGATAAGCTAGGGTTCAGGATGCAGTAGTAGGATAGGGTATAGAAAAATTATTGGCTCCATGGTCCTTTTAGGGCCGTGGAGCTTTTATTTATATTTCTTTATTTTTTCTTCAGCTTTTCTTTATCTATAAAGAGTTAAACTGTAATCAGGAATACCCGCGCTACAATTTAACTCTTATTATGAAAAAAACTTTTTTGTTTTGTTTTTTTGCCTGTCTGCCGGCATGCATGATTTTTTGCGTCTTTATCCCCGCGCGTTCAGTTTTTGCGACGGGACAGGATATCGTCATCAGCGAGATCATGGTCGGGCAGGAGGGCGCTCCGGACAATGAGTATATAAAATTATCCAACAATTCGGATGCCGATATTGCGCTTGATGGTTTTTCTCTGAAAAAGAAAACGCAATCAGGGTCAGAAAGCGCGTTAGTAAGCGCTTCCAAATTCAAGGGAGCCATAAAAGCGCGCGGATTTTTTGTTATCGCTAATCCCGGTTATGAAAATTTCGGATCAGATCTTGTTTATTCCGGATCTTCCTATTATATTTCCGCGGATAATACGATTATTCTGTATGATGTTTCAGGCAAGGTTATCGATAAAGCGGGATACGGACAGGCTGAGGATTTTGAGGGCGCTCCGGCAGCCGGCATCGGAAATGATCAGATTTTGATCCGTAAAAATGCGGATGGCGCATTTATCGACACTGATGATAACCAAGCTGATTTTGAAATAAAAATCACGCAAACGGAAGACGTCGCGCAAGAACAGGGGGTTCCGGCATCAACGGCTCCGGTTGCGGGGGTGACGGTTATGGAAGGAGATGGCCGGGATGCGGCGCAGATCGATTATGGCGGTAATGTTTTTATTTCCGAAATTTTCCCAAACCCTAAAGGCGGCGATTCGGAGGGAGAATTTATCGAGCTCTCAAACAAGGGAGGCGAAGCGGTTGATTTGTCGGGCTGGAGGCTGGCGGATGGCGGCGGATATGAATATGGATTGAGCGGAATCATTCCGGCACACGGATTTTTTCCGATTTACCGCAAGGAGAGCAGGATAGCTTTGAACAATTCAAAGGATGAAGTAAGATTGCTACGGCCAGGAAAAAATAAACCGTCGCAAACGGCAAAATATGAAGACGCGAAAGAAGGGGAGAGTTTTAATTTCCATAAGAATAAATTTATCCGGAATAAGATCGTTACGCCAGGCAAAGAGAATGTGATAAATTTTTCCCCGATTCCTGATTTTTATTTTCCGGAAAATATTTTGCCGGGAGCGCCGGTTGTTTTTGACAGTTCTGACACTTTCGATGAAAATGGTGACAAGCTGGGATTCGGCTGGGATTTCGGTGACGGCGCAAAAAGCGGTCTGGAAAATCCGGAACATACTTTTTGGAATGACGGTAATTATAAGATAAGGCTAACGGTTGATGACGGATTGGATCAGGTATTTATTGAAAAGACAATAGAAATCGGCAATTGGAAAGAAAATATAAAAGAAAATAAAGAGAATGTTGCGGATAAAGGCAGTGTCGTCAAAAAGAAGGAGATAAAAAAAGATATTGCGTATATTCCCGCGGACAATGATAAATCCCCTGAAGTGTTTATGTCGGACCTGGAGAAAGCGCGGGAGATAGAGGCGGGCAATTTTATTGTTACCTCCGGCATTGTCGCGGCTGAACCGGGCCGTTTGGGTTCGCAATTTTTTTACATCGTTGATGAGAGCGGGAATGGCGTCCAGGTTTACAGCAATAAAAAGGATTTTCCGGAATTGAAAATCGGCGATTTTATCGAAGTCGGCGGAGAAATTTCGAAAATAAACGGCATTTAGACAAGAATCAAGACGCGGGCTGATGATGATATGGAGGTGATCGAATTTGCCGGAGAACCGCGGCCAGCAGAAGCGACAGCGGATGAGCTCGATGATATGGTCGGCGGTCTGGTCAGGATTTCAGGAGAGATTATTAAAAAAAGCGGCCAGTCCATCCATATTGATGACGGAACAGGAGAGATTCTGGCCTATCTGCATAAAGGGATTGACACAAAAAATTTGAAAGCGGGCGATATTATCGATATGACCGGAATCATCGGGTCAGCTAAAAGCGGAGCAAGGATTTTGCCGCGGTCGGAGAAAGATATTGTAAAAAAATCCGAAGATGATAAGGGGAGTGAAAAAGAAGTCGCGCAAATCGCGGGCGAGAAAGAAGACAATGGATTGAAAATCCCGGCGCGGGACAAAAGAGAAGAGTTTTGGAAATATTTTTTTACGATCATCGCGGGCGGGCTGGCTATCGGCGGAATTTTGTATTTTAGGCGGAAAGAATAAAATAAACCCCTTTTAGAAAGGGGTAAATTAAAAGCCCCGGAAGGAAACCTCCCGGGGCTAGGTGTATTTGAACTCGGAAGTGAGCTCAGGTGGTGCAGATGGCGTGATGGCCGGCGGTCGCGCCGGAGCCTTTGAACCTGTCCTGGCAGGCTCTTGCCGTTGTCATATGCGTTAATGTCGACCTCTCGTCGGTCCCTGTTCTGGCGGCTATGTCGATGTCGTTTTTTATATCCTCGTTGTTAACGATTGCCGGCGCGTATCCGCTCATGTCGTCTATGTGGTTAGCGGTGTAGGCGTCGTTGTCCTGGCTCATGATCGCGAAGTCAAGATATGGCCTGTCTGTCGGGTCATCCTTGAGCCTGATCGGTCTATCTACGGAGTCTATTGTCTGTGTCGCCACGGCGACCTCGCCGACGAGTGTGGTGGCGATGATTTTCTGCGCCAGTATGACTGTCTCTTCCTGGCCCGGCGGAGCTTCTGCTATCGCGGGCGGCGCCGTTGTAAAGATGAGAGCGGCGATGGCGATGATGCCGAATAGAGCCTTCTTCATGCGAGAACCTCCTGAGTATCAAGTTATTCCGCTTTTTTGAAAGAGCTATTAGCCTCCTTTCTTATCACGTAAGCGGTAAACGCAATATTGATATAAAAATTATAAGGCAAACAAGATGAGGAAGTCAAGGGGAGTTTTGAGATTGATATTGTTTATGTTATAATTTAAAAAGAAATTAACATGCGTTTATGGGAAGACGAAGAAAGCAGGATCCGTTAGACTATATATCTTTGCCGGAAATAAATCTTGACCCTCAGATAAAAAAGGGTATTTTTGTGGTATTCATCCTTGCCTTCGGGGCTATCAGCTTTTTAAGTCTTTTTGATCTTGCCGGAATGATGGGAGTTTATATCGCCAAGGGCCTTACTCTCGGTTTCGGCTGGGGAAAATGGATTTTCCCGATCATCCTGATTATTTTAGGCTATCTCATATATAGGGGCGGCAAGGAAAAATTAAGAGGGGCGAATTATGTCGGATTATTCCTTTTCCTAATCTCTTTCCAGTCTTTACTGCATCTGTTTATAGCGCTTACAATCACTTTTTCCGAGCCGATCACCCAGGGAGACCTGGTCGGACAGCTGGAGGAAAGCGTTAAGCTCGGCGTCGGTGGCGGATATGTCGGATTATTCCTGTCTTTCGCTTTTATGAAGCTTCTCGGGTTATGGGGAAGTTTGATTGCGGTTTTCGGCGTCTTGCTGATTTCTTTGATGCTGTTTTTGAATACCACTCTTTCCCATCTTATCGGCCGGAACAGCTGGTTAGCGAAAATAATCGTTTTTATCAATTCTATTTTCAGCCGTATCTTCAATCTGTTCAGACGATCGAAAAAAGAAGAGGAGACGATCGAAGAACAGGTCCAAGAAGAACCGGAAGAAGAGATTGTGGAGAGCGAGGCGGAGGATGAGGACGCGGGATTCATCAGGAAAAAAATCGGCGCGTTCAAAGAAAAGGATGGATCGGATCTTATGGCTCTTGCCAAGGCTTCAGATAAGAAGAAAAAGGATGAGGAGCCGGGTTGGAAGCAAAGCAATGTGCAGATCGATATCCCGTTCGATCTCCTGACGACAAAGGCCGGCAAGGCTATCGGCGGCGATATTAAAAATAATCTTGAGATCATCAAGCGGACTTTGGAAAATTTCGGCATTCCGGTTGAGATGGGAGAAGTGAGCGTCGGCCCGACAGTCACCCAGTATACATTCAAGCCGGCGGACGGCGTCAAATTGTCCCGCATCACTACTCTGAACAATGACCTGGCTTTGGCTTTGGCCGCGCATCCGATCAGGATCGAAGCGCCGATTCCGGGCAAGTCCGTAGTCGGCATCGAGGTGCCGAATCAGGCGAAAGCGATTGTCGGCATAAAAGAAATCCTTTCCGATCCGACATTCACGAATAGGAAGAGCAATCTGATGATGGCTTTAGGCAAGGATGTTTCCGGCAAGGCCTGGCTTGATGATCTGGCGAAAATGCCTCATCTATTAGTCGCCGGCGCGACGAACTCCGGTAAGTCTGTCTGTCTGAACGCGATCATCGTCAGTCTCTTGTATCAGAATAATCCAGATGATCTTAAATTTATAATGGTCGATCCGAAAAGAGTGGAGCTGACCGTATATAACGGCATCCCGCATTTATTGACTCCGGTAATTACCGATGTTTCAAAGACGATCAATGCTTTGAAGTGGTGCTTGAATGAGATGGACCGCAGATTCGAGATCCTGGCGAAAGCAGGAAGGAGAAATATCCAAAGCTATAATCAGACCTTGAAAAAGAACGAGGCGAAAATGCCATATCTCGTTTTCATTATCGATGAATTAGCTGATCTTATGGTGACGGCTGCGCGCGATGTCGAGCCGAGCATCATCCGTTTGGCGCAGATGGCGCGCGCGGTCGGCATCCATCTTGTCCTGGCAACCCAAAGACCTAGCGTCGATGTCATCACCGGTGTGATCAAGGCCAACATGCCAGCCCGTATCGCTTTTTCCGTCGCTTCCGGCATCGATTCAAGGACGATCCTGGATACTTTGGGCGCTGAAAAATTATTGGGGGGGGGAGATATGCTTTTCTCAACCGCTGAATTG
>CAYHWE010000030.1:0-12394 GCA_964360445.1 uncultured Gammaproteobacteria bacterium
TAGCTATCTAATGAAATACACGGATAATAACCTCTATATTCATACTAGCGACGGCTCTATCATTAACAGGGCTGGAACTGGTCAGGCTCATAAATTTCAAGGTCTTGCAGGAGGAGAATGGGCGGCAATCTCTTTTGCGTCCAATGAAGGCGGATATTTAAAATTATTCGGTAATAACGGAACTAACCTATTTTTAGAGAATCGTAATGGAGTTCTCCGTTTTGTAAATAGCACTTGGACATCCGCGCCGTTTACAATCTCCCAAACCGGAGATGTAAGCGCTAAAAGTGCTATAATAGACTTAAGTGTTTATGGAACAGCGTTGTCAGTGCTGGGCGGAAGCGGAGGTGGATCGGATCCGAATCAGGGTGGACAGATACTGATGCAAAATACCGGCAATGGATATAAAAAATATATGAGGGTGGATACAACCGGCGCCTGGCAATTATTAAATAATAGCTACTCAACCGTAGCCCAAGTTACTGATGGCGGTAATTTTTATGCCATATCTAAAAATTTCATGATAGATCATCCTTTGCATAATGATAAGAAATTAATTCACTCTTCTTTAGAGGGGCCGGAAATCGGCGTTTATTATCGCGGCGAAGCAAAATTGAAAAACGGATATACCGAGATAACTCTTCCCGATTATTTTGAGGCCTTAACGAGAAAGGAAAATAGGTCAGTGCTGCTGACTAATATTGAAGAGTTTGATAACATTGCCGTCAAGCTTCAGGGCGGACAAGCGATAAAAGACGGAAAATTTATAATTTATTCTGACAATAATAAGTCGGAGCAGAGTTTTTATTGGGAAGTTAAAGCGATCAGGTCTGACTTGCCGCTACTTCAGACAGAAACAAACAAATAATAAATTATATGATTAAAAAAACCATACTTTTCATTTTTATTTTAATCATTTTCGGAATAGGCGTAATTACAGGCCCTGCGCTTAATTTTAATAAAAAAAGCAATAACGGAACCAGTAATTCTTTTAAGGCTGGCTGGGACGCGGCTATGAAAAGATTTAAGGAAAACGGGATTGGGCCGATGATTGACAATGAGATAGAAATTAAAAATTTACAAGGCAGAATAGAAGAAATCAAAGAAAATAAAATTAATCTGAAATTAAGCTATATAAATCCTTTATCCGACCCTGATTTAGATGTCAGAATAATAGAAATCGATAAGGCAAAAATATATAAAATGGAGCAAAAAGACCAGGAAACATTTCAAAAAGAAATAGATGAATTCAATAAAAAAATAAAAATTACGGAAAAAACATCAATCACATCTTCCCCCTCCATTCAAGAGTTAACCCCTCTACTAACTCCTCCGAATATACTCGTAAAAAAAGAGATCAGCGCAGCCGACCTTAGAGTTGGACAGCAAATAACAGTTACAAGTCAAAATAATATTAAAAATTCAAAAAACTTTTCAGCTGAAGAAATAGTCATTGAATCCATTATTGAACCCGGCGTTTAACATAGCACGCATATACTTGCCAAAATATTTACTTTTTGTTATTATCAAAAAGTAAATATTTTTCCGTTTTTCAGGCGGTTTCCAGCCGAAAAGCTGGTCAGCCCATAGGGGCTGATATTTTTTACACGCGCCCTTAGCTCAGTCGGTAGAGCAACAGCCTTTTAAGCTGATGGTCGCTGGTTCGAATCCAGCAGGGCGCACATAAAAATGCAAAATTTAAAAATCAAAATGTAAAATTCAGGAATTCTGTCCGCCTCTGGCGGACTCCATAATTTTTAATTTTGATATTTACATTTTACATTTATTGTATGCCACCTTAGCTCAGTTGGTAGAGCAATCGCCTTGTAAGCGAAAGGTCGTCGGTTCAAGTCCGACAGGTGGCTCCAGAAATGTTTGAGTGGTTTCTTAGCTCAGTTGGTAGATCCGCCAGCCGGCGGACTTTTAAGCTGATGGTCGCTGGTTCGAATCCAGCAGGGCGCACAATTTTTAAACCCTCGCTAAATCAATTATTCCATCTATTTACGTTATTCTTGCTCTATGAATAGCGGTTCTTTATTGAGAGTGAAAATAATTTTCCCATCTTTGACGACCATGGCATCTGTTTTAGACAAAGATGATATTTTAAAAGACTTAATAGTTTCCATATCCAAAATTATTTCCTGAGGAGATGTAGCGGATTTTTTAATCGCCGAAGGAGCTGATATCTGTTTCCCTTGTTTGATTATCGGCTGCGTTTCCGCCCAAAACAAAAATGGGGTAAAAGCAATCCATGCTTTTTTGCCATTAGCATCACTAAATTCTTCAACCCAGTAATTTGTAGAATTAAAATTGCCCGCTATTCTCTTTGAATAATAAGGATATTTCTTAAAGAAGTTAAGGAGATTTTTGTAAAAATTAAATTGCTTGGTTGTTTCGTAATCTTCCGTAGTTGAGTCAAAAAAGAATAGCCCAGTATTTTTAAGTGATTCGGTAGATTTTATATTGGACGTCATAAGACCGATTATATTTCTCTCCTTACTCTCGCTTAAAGTCAAAACGAATCTTTCCGCTAATAATATCATAATCTCATCATCTGATCTCCAATCAAAATTTGGCGGCCCATCCGCATTCTTAAACGGCATATCAACAGCTCCCTCTGTCACAAAAATTGATTTACCGGCATAACCGTAATCATTTAATAATTGCCTGTATGTTTTATAGACTTCCGCTTCGGACAAAAAATTATATTCAACACCTTCTCCTTTAGCCGTCTGAATATAACTGCTTTTTTTCGGATAAAAATGGAGCGCTAAAAAATCAAATTTCGGCTTTGCCGAAAAATACTCTTTATAATAACTATTCATCACTTTGTTTTCATCAGAATCCGCAGCTGAAGCCAAAAAACCGGCGGTACCCACATTAATGTAAGGATATTTTTCTTTTACTTTGTTATACGCAGCGATATCTGATTTCGCAAGATCGGCGGGCGTTCCGCTGAAATGCGCGCTCTTTTTCCCGTCATAATCTTGAATCGGCTCATTTTGAAGTTCAATATAATTCATTTCCTTTTCATCATAAAATTCATCAAGGAATGAAATGACAAAATTTGCATATTTTTCATAATTCTTGTCATCGTTTCCTCCCAATTTATAAAATGCAGGCAATATGGAAATATTATATTTTTTTGCCAAACCAATAATATGATAATAATCCATGGATTTTTGAGCCCATCCCGAATCGCTATAGATTATGGGAATCAATACATAATCCACTCCAAGCTCTTTGGCTAATTTAAAATTAGTTTCAGTCAATTCTTTATTATAACTCATTTCACTTGGCGGTATTCCGGCCGACACGCTGAGATTGTCTATTTTAATTCCAGAGATAAGTCCGGCTTTGCTTTGTAAAATTTGTTGTTTCTTGCAATCCCTGGGGCACAATTTAGCATTTATTCGTTCCTTGCCATCACAAATACCGTCTCCACATTTGCTTGTCAAAGGCTCGGGGTGATATTTTTGAAAAACAAAATAAGCGCTGACAGCAACAGCAAGAACAGTTAAAGCAATTGAAATTGAAATAATTAATTTATTCATATTTAGTACATAGCTAAAGTATACCATTAAAATGAGTTTTAATCGAGCGCAAACATGATTTATTGAAAAAATCAACCCCAAACAAAAACCCAATTAGTTTTCGTTCCTCGGGAGAGTTCTATGCTCTTCAATTCCGAATAAAGTAAAAATACCCTTGAAAAGCAGGTTTTATAATAACTTGCATTGAAAATTATTACCGGTGGATAATCGGTGGAAAGACCAGTATTGCCAAAAATATCCTGCCAATGTAGCATATAAGAAGTAACATACTTTCTATGGATAATAAATCTCAAATTGAAAAATTGCCTCCGCAGAACATAGAAGCTGAGCAATCGCTTTTAGGCTGTCTTTTGATAGATAAAGACTCCATCATCAAGATAGGAGATCTGTTATATGACGATGACTTCTATAAAGACAGCCACAAGCTGATATTTGAAACGATCAGGGAGCTTTATACCCGCCACGAACCGATCGATATCATCAGCCTGACCAACAGGCTTGAAGAAAAAGGCAAATTGGAGGCTATCGGCGGCCGCACCTACCTGGCCCAGCTCTCCAACACCGTCGCTACCGCCTCCCATGTCGTCCATTACGCGAACATCATCCAGCGCAAAGCGACATTAAGAAGACTCCTGCATTCCGCGAGCGAAATAACTGAATTGGGATACAAGGAAGAAGACGATGTCGACCAGCTCCTTGACGCGGCTGAACAGAAATTATTCGGCGTTTCTCAGAAATACCTGAAAAATATTTTCGTGCCGATCGACAATTTACTTACCGACGCCTTTAACCGCATAGACGAGCTGCACAAACAAAGCGGAAAACTGCGCGGATTGCCGACCGGATATTACGAACTGGATAATCTCTTAGCCGGCCTGCAAAAATCCGACCTGATCATCCTTGCCGCAAGGCCCAGCGTTGGAAAAACATCTTTCGCCCTGGATATAGCAAGGCAGGTGGCGATAAAAAATAAAGCCGCTGTCGGCATATTCTCGCTTGAAATGAGCAAAGAGCAATTAGTCGACCGTATGCTTTGCGCCCAAGCCGGAGTCAGCCTGTGGAAAATGCGCACAGGCAATCTGTCCGATCATGACGAAGACAATGATTTTGTCCGTATCGGTTCCGCCATGGGGCAGCTTTCCGAGGCGCGCATATTCATCGATGATTCAGCCAGCACGAGCATTATGGAAATAAGGACGAAAGCAAGACGTTTGCAGATGGAAAAAGGGCTGGATATGCTGGTTGTCGACTACCTCCAGCTTATGGAAGGAAGAGGTAAATACACCGACAATCGCGTGCAGGAAATAGCGGAAATCTCAAGAGGACTGAAAGGCATAGCTCGCGAATTGAATATTCCGGTGATCGCCTTGTCGCAGCTATCCCGCATAGTGGAACAGACAAAGCCGGCCATCCCGAAACTGTCGCATCTGCGCGAATCCGGCTCGATCGAACAAGACGCCGATATCGTAATGTTCATTTACAGGAAAGCCGCGGACAGGAATTACAATTTTGACGAACTGACGGAAGAAGAAAAAACTCTGGCTGAAATCCATATCGCGAAACACAGAAACGGCCCTACCGGAAAGATAGACCTGCATTTCCATGGCGACACAGTCAGTTTCAGAAACTTGTCAAAAACACAATACGAAGAACCCCCAATATATTAATTAACAATTATAAATTAACAATTTACAATTATTTAATACTCCTTTCATTGAAAATTGAAAATTAAATTCTATGTTTAACAAATTAAAACAATTCAAAGACCTACGGGATCAGGCTAAGAAAATGCAGAATGCTTTATCCGGCGAAGTGATTATGGCTGAAAAAGGCGGAGTCAAAATCGTGATGAACGGGAATATGGAAATCACTTCCGTGACTATCAACGATGGCCTGTCGAAAGAAAGCCTTGAGGGCATGGTCCAGGGCGCGGTTAACGACGCGATCAAAAAAACACAAAGGGTAATGGCTCAAAAAATGCAGGAAATGGGAGGCCTTCCAGGATTACAATAAGATGAAATATCCTCGTCCTATCCAAAATCTGATAGATTTGCTGTCGACTATCCCGACAGTGGGACACAAAACCGCGGAAAGATACGCTTTTCACCTGCTCAGGAGAAACAATGACGATTTGCAAAATCTGGCCAAGGCGATCACTGAACTGAAAAATAATATCACCGTATGCAAAAATTGTTTTGCCATTTCCGAAAAAGATCCATGCAGCATATGCTCGGACGGACAAAGGAACAAGAATATATTATGCATAACAGCCGGCTACAGAGATCTCGTAAGCATCGAGGCGACAAGACAATACAACGGGCTGTATTTCATCCTGGGCGGAACGATCAATCCTGTCATGGATCATAGCCCGGCCCAGCTTAATATACAGCCTCTTCTGAATATGGTAAAAGACGGCAGCGTCAAAGAAATCATCCTAGCCTTGAACCCCGACATGGAAGGCGAAACGACTTCATTATACCTGATCAAACAGATAAAGCAGATGGATATTCCGGATCTGAAGATAACAAGATTGGCCAAGGGCCTGCCGATGGGTGCTGACTTGGAATACGCGGATGAGATAACTTTGGGCAACGCGTTGAGGTATAGGAATGAACTGTAAAACTAAAATTCCACGCTGTCATTGACATTAAAAAAATCCCGTTCTTTTCGAACGGGATTTTTTTAATGGAGTTTAAGCGATTTTTGTGATTTCAATTTTTGTGAATGGCTGTCTGTGGCCGACATTCTTCCTGTATCTTACTTTATTCTTGAACTTCACGACTGCGACCTTGTCGCCCTTGCCGTGCTCGATAACTTTAGCCTCGACATTATCACCCAAAGATGGTTTTCCAAGATCCAGATCCTTGCCATCTTCTGAAGCGACTAAAAGGGTATCCAATTTTACTGTATCCCCTTCTTTGATTTCTAATTTTTCAATCTTTAAAGCCTGGCCTTCTTTGACCTTGTATTGCTTTCCACCTGTTTTGATCACTGCTATTTTTGTCATATTGTATACACTTTAACAACTTTTTCAAAAAAAGTTTTTAATATTTTCAAAAAATATATTGTATTTTGTTTAAATCTTACAGCGAGCAAAGCTCTTCGGCCGTAAAATTTAAACAAAATCAAATTCTTATTAAAATAAAGAAAATCCGCCTTTTCGCGGTTATATATAGTTATTATACTTAATTTTCAAAATAAGTCAAGAATAAAAAAAGAGGGTGCTACCTGCCACCCTCTATATTTAAGATCTTTCCCATTAGAGCCCCCGGATCATAGGGCTTCCTGAAGAAAGACTCAGCGCCGACACTCACTGCCTCTTCAGCATAATCAAAAGCTGAAGTAGCAACACATCTTATGTCGGGATGTTCTGTTTTTACCCTTCTGATAAGCTCTAGCCCGCCTATGCCGGGTAAATTTACATCCGTAAAAATGATGTCGAGATCACTACACATAGCAATCTCTGCTAGAGCCTCCTCGCCGGACGAGAGTATTTTAAACTCCCCAACCATCTTTTGCCCGTGTAAATGCGTCAAGAAGCAATATAACAGATCCCGAATCTCCGCCTTATCTTCCACTACTAGAATTTTCATTTTAAACCTCCTTTTTAAGGTACTTAAAATCTATTATATCATAAACTTAGCATTCTGTCAAGCCATCTAAAAACTAGCTTTTCTTGCTAATTGCCCGCAAGCCGCGTCGATCGAATCCCCGAAGCTATGTCTGATCGTAAACCTGACATTATTTTCCTTTAAAACATCTGAAAATCGCTTTATATTATCGCGAGATGAGACTGAAAAAGCGCCGCCAGTATCGTTATAGGGAATCAAATTCACATAGCACAGGGATCTATTTTTTAAAACATCCGACAAGTTCTTCGCGTCCTCTGCCCTGTCATTCTTATCCTTGATCATAAGATACTCGATCATTACCCTCCTATTCGTATTCTTAATGTAATAATCGATCGCTTCCATTACCTGTGATAAATCATACTGGTCATTTACCGGCATCAACGCACCTCTTAATTTATCAGTCGGCGCATGCATAGAAAGCGCGACATTGATCTGTAATTTCTCTTTTGCCAGCTTCTGGATGCCTGGAACGATGCCGCAGGTTGAAATCGAAATATGGCGCGCGCCAAGACCGAAACCCTCCGGATCATTCAATAGCCTGATCGCTTTCATGACATTGTCATAATTCAATAATGGTTCGCCCATGCCCATGAATACAATGTTGGTGATCTTTTCATTATTTTCTTTCAGAATACGGGCGAAATACAGGACCTGATCGATGATTTCCCCGATTTCCAAATTACGCTTGAATCCGCTTTTACCGGTAGCGCAAAAAAAGCATCTCATCGGGCAGCCTACCTGTGAAGAAACACAAACAGTCCTACGTCCGTCTCCGTGTTTGATCAGAACCGCCTCTATCACTTCCCCGTCTTCCAGTTTCAGGGCAGCTTTTATCGTATCTTTAGTCTTTGCAATCTTTAATTCGTCTACATCATTCCATTTCACATCTGCGGCAAATTTCTCCCTTAACTCTTTTGATAGCACGCTGACATCATCCCAACCACTCCTGAGTTCGCTAAAATAAGCCTTCCGGATCTGTTTTTCGCGGAAGGACGGTAGTCCTGATTCCTCTATCAAATTGTGCATTGCCTTTAAGTCCATGTTGCAAATTTAAAATTCAAAAATCAAAATGAAAAATTATAGAGTCCGCTTGGGCGGACAAATCCGCCGATTGGCGGACCTAAATTTTGCATTTTAATATTTACATTTTTATTTTTTTCTCAATCCCGATAACCATTCCAAGCATTATAATGACTAATCCGCCCAAAGTCAACAGCTTTCCCCTGCTTTGCAGGAATAGGGCGCTTAAACCGAATACGAACGAGAATAGATAAAAAATTAAAACCGTCTTGCGCACACCCAAGCCTAAATCGAACAGCCTGAAATGGAGATGCTTCCTGTCTGCAAATTTCAGAGGATTCTTTCCGGCCGCCAGGCGGCGGATAATAGTCCAGACAACATCCAGAATAGGGATCCCCATGACGAGCAAGGCAATAGCAATCTTGCCTCCGGAAATGATTGCCAATACGCCCAAGATAAATCCTAAAAACAAAGATCCGGACTCGCCTAAAAATATCTTTGCCGGATGCCAGTTAAAAACCAAAAACCCCAAACACACGCCAGCCAGAATCAGGGCAGCAATACCGATGTCCGGCTGGTAATATTTCGTTGTCATCGTAAAAAGGAAAATGATGAACGCGCCGATTGCCGTAACCCCGGTGACGAGCCCATCCATACCATCCAAAAGCTTAGTCGTATACATCATGCCCAATAACCAAAGTATGGTAAAAGTA
Source organism: uncultured Gammaproteobacteria bacterium (assembly GCA_964360445.1). Lineage (GTDB taxonomy): Bacteria > Patescibacteriota > Patescibacteriia > Patescibacteriales > JAKAJF01 > CAYHWE01. The sequence continues at coordinate 8,920 of CAYHWE010000030.1, forward strand.
TCAGCAATAACCATGAAGTAGTGCATCCCGCCCCCGAAATCAGCAATCGGGATCCGTAATTGGTCAAGATAAGTCAAACCTCCGAATGGATTGGTAATTTTTTCAATCCCCACCCCGCCGATAACAACAGCCAAGACAGCTAAAATAGGAAAAATGAATTGTTTTCCCGGACCTAAATCATATTTATCATCCAAAACACCGCCAATCATAAGAAATGTCGAACCCATCAATACGCCGAGCAAATGATGCAATTCTAAATCTCCTGCCAGCAGATCATTTTTATAAATAAGGGCTAAAATTACAAAAGCAAAAAATACTGCCACTCCGCCCAAAAGGGGCGTTGACGTTTTATGAATCTTCCTTTCCAGCCCCGGATTATCCACAATGCCAAGTTTAAAAGCTATCTTTATCGCTAAAAAAGTAAAAAGGGAAGAAAGTATAAGGCTGGAAAATATGACTATCAGATATGTTATCATAGTATTATTGACGATGTATGGAAAATCAGTTATCATTAAAGTAATATTTTAAAAATAGAGGGGGTAATACGATGCCGCAGCAGTTGCCGCTGGTCGTAAACAAAAGAGAAAAAAAAGGAGGAAAAGAAAACAGCGAAAGCGGAGAAGATTACGGGATGAGAGTCAGAAGATACTCCGTAGACGCCGCGTCAGTAGCAAACGACCCCGAAAAACTTGCAGCACTCTTCTTGGATTCATTTCCTGAAGAGGCCGAAAAACTCTAACCAATCTGAAAACAGAAGCGCGTCAATGCGCAAATCCTCCAAAACGAGGGGAGAAACACCTTAGGACGCTATCCGATAGCGTCCTTCTTTTTTTTCAAAAAACTTTTTACCATACCCTTTACCCTACCCCCCCCTGCACCCTAATATCTACAACTCCCTCCCCTTTTTTACCTGCAAACCCGCTTCTCTGTCAATTATGACGCAATCGCGCCTTTCCAGCTTATCAGATAAGATCAGATTGGCAATCGCGTTTTCGATCCTTTCCTGCAAGACCCTGCGCAAAGGACGGGCGCCGAATTTCGGATCAAAGCCTTCGCGCGCCAATTTCCTGACGCCGTCTTCCTCAGCCAACAATCCAATGCCTTTCAATTCAAGCATCCTTTCAATTTTCTTTAACATCAATTTTGCGATGCTCAAAATATCATCTTCGCTCAAAGGTCCGAACACGACGATGCCGTCAAACCGGTTTATCAATTCCGGCTTCATCACTTTATTCAACTGCTCATTTATCAATACCTCTTTTATCCTGCCCGCGTCTGCTCCCGATTTTACCTGGTCCTGGATATAGAGCGCGCCGGCATTGGAAGTCGCGATTATGATGCAATTTGTAAAATCAATCGTCCTTCCCTGGCCGTCAGTCAGGCGGCCATCGTCCATTATCTGTAAAAATAAATTCAGGATTTCCGGATGCGCTTTTTCAAATTCATCGAGAAGAACAAGGGAGAACGGCGCTTTCCTGACCGCCTCCGTCAGATATCCCGGCTCATCCCCTTCTCCCAGCATTTTTTTAATGCTGCTCTGCTCCTGATATTCGCTCATATCGAGGCGGACCATCGCTTTTTCATCGCCGAAATAAACCTCGGCAACGGTTTTTGCCAACTCGGTCTTGCCGACGCCGGTCGGTCCTAAGAACAGGAAGCTCGCGATCGGACGCTTGCTGTCGCGCATTTCAACCCTCGCTCTCCGCAGGCTGGCGGAAACCATTTTTACCGCCTCTTCCTGCCCGATCATCCTTTTATGCATCGAGGCTTCGAGATTCAGAAGAACATCCTCTTCATGCTCGCTCACTTTATCCAAGGGAATATTGGTCATCTCGCTGACAATGCCGGCAATATCATCTTTCACGATCAATCCTTCTTTTCCTTTTTCATCCAACGCTTTCGTAGCCGCCGATTCCAATATCTCGATTGCCTTTGCCGGCAGGCGCTTGTCATGGATATATTTTGAAGACAGTTTAACAGCTTCTTCCAACGCGTTGTATGAGAAAAAAATCGAATGCTTATTTTCTAAAAATCCGATTTTGCTTTCAAGCATCTGGATCGCCCTGTTCTTTTCCGGCTCCCGGATTTCGATCCTGGCCATCAGTTCTCCTATCGGCTTATTCTCGATATATTTGGAATAATTGCTTATCGTCGTTGAAGCGATGCAATAAAAACTACTCCTTTCCAAAGCGGAAACCAAGACCTCGGACAGATCCAGGCTCTCGCCTACGCCAGCCTGGATGCCGACTATGTTCTCGATATTCTTGATATACAAGACTATATTCCCCGAACGGCTGATTTCATCCATGATGACAAGAAGCCTCTGCTGCGCTTCGCTCGGGTCTGCGCCGCTGACTAACCGCGCCACATCAAGCTCAACCAATCTCTTATCCTTAAGGATATTAGGCACATCCTCCCTGACCATGGCCTGGGCGATTCCGCCGACAATCGTATTCTTCCCGGCCCCGGGATCGCCGACCAAGATAACGCCAGCGCGGCCGCTTTCAAATTTCTGGAAAATATCCTCGATTTCATCCTCCCTGGCCACGCAGATTTCAAGCCTGCCCCATTTTGCTTCCCGGGTCAGGTCATAAGACAGCTGGTTCAGGACTTCCGTAGCCACAGCCGTATAAGCCCTGTCCATATTGGAACCAGGCTTGTATTTTGCCATCTTCCTGTATTTCCTATAATTTTCTATGATCTCATCATTGATCCTGAACCATTTTATAGCATTAAGTATTTTGTCCTCATCAATCTCAAGATCATAAAGGATTTCCCGCACATTGGCGTCATACATCTGCGCCGGCATAATGAAATTATTCACTTCCACTTTTTTCTGATTAGACCTGGCGGCCTGGATATAGGCTTCAATCAAAACTTCTTTCAGCTCCAAGGAAATGATTTCCTGGTTGGCGGAAGACGGATTTAATAATTGACGTTTGACTTTTTCAACCAATTCATTCCCGGGAACGCTCAGCCTGCCGAACATAGCCCCGACGACTCCGTCCTTCAAAGAATTGAAAAACAGATGGATCGTGTCCGCGCCGTTATGTCTCATTTTTCTCGCCAGCTCAACCGACTCTTCCAATGTTTTTAACGCGCCATGATCGAATCCAGATGACACCTCTATCTTATATTTATATTTTTTCAATTCTTTCCAATTATCCGGAGTCGTCAGATTGTTTTTTCTCGCAATCCCTTTCGGGATCCTCGCCATCCTGTCAGCGTCTTCGCTTATGCGATAAAAGATGAACATGACGGCCGACACTCCCAGCCAAAAAAGGAAAATCAGCGGATTCTTGTAATTAACGAAGTTGAAATAAGTCAGGAATTCCTGCTGCCAGATCCAGAAACCTAAGGCGGCGAATCCGATCAACGCGATGATGAAAGCGATAAAATTAACGAACAGGTCGGCTCTGCAGGCCAGCTGACGCAATCTGACGGCCGGACGGCTCAAATTCAACCCCAAATACAG
>CAYHWE010000031.1:0-12045 GCA_964360445.1 uncultured Gammaproteobacteria bacterium
GGACAGGGCGGCGCTCCACGAGTCCAAAACAATGATATCGTCCAGGAACCGGTCATCGAGGAGACCCAGACTGAAGAAGAGATCAAGGTAGAAGATATACCATTTTAGTTTCTAGCTTTAATTTAAAATTAAAAGAAAACATATTAAAACTAGCAATAGGATTTGGCCAAAAACCAAATTTCTAATTTCTAATTTCTAATTTCTAATATCATATGGATAATCAGATCAAACAGGAAAAACAGTGTCATTTTTGCGTGAACAACATCAATGACATCGATTATAAAGACGCGCAGGGATTGAGACAATTTATCAATTCTTATATGAAGATTCTCCCTAGCAAGAGGACAGGCACTTGCGCGTGGCACCAGAGAAAATTGGCCACCGCCATCAAGCGCGCTCGCGTTATGGCCCTGCTTCCATTCACCAGATAAAATAGGGTATGGGAGCTAGGGCATGGAGCAGGATAATTTTCTGCCACACACCCTTCGCCCTAAATCCTTACACTCAAATGTTAAGTTTAAATGAAATAAAGGTAGGCAAGCTTCTCCGTGTCAATGAAGAGCCTTATGTCGTCATAAGGGCCGATCATCACAAGGTGGGCAGGGGAGGGGCTGTGCTCAAGATAAAATTAAAAAACCTGATCAACGGAAGCGTTTTGGACAAGACTTATCAGGGCAGCGATAAGGCGGAAGAGGCGGAAACAGAAAAGAAAAAAGCGAATTATATGTATAAGGATGAAAATGATGCATATTTTATGGATAATGAATCTTATGAGCAATTCAGTTTGGCTCTGGACCAGATCGGCGAAAAAATGAAGTTTTTAAAAGAAGGGGTAGATGTCGATGTCCTGTATTTTGACGGCAGGGCGGTCGCCATAAGCCTGCCGATCAAGATGGATTTCAGGGTTGTCAGCGCTCCTCCGGGCATAAGAGGCAATTCTGCCGGCAGTGTCACGAAAACAGTAACACTTGAAACAGGAATGGAAATAAATGTCCCGATGTTCGTCAAAGAAGGAGATGCGATCAGGATCAATACCGACACTGAAGAGTATGTTGAAAGAGCATAAATAAGAGCCAAACAAAAAACCGATTTAAATCGGTTTTTTGTTTTAAAATAATTGTCATTCCCGACCCCGATCGGGAATCCAGGGTTGGTCCGTAGGAAGATGAGTTTTTTACGAAATTTCTAAAAAAGAAGCATCTGACAGCTATCGTGTTATTTCATTCTCTTGCTCGCTCATCCCTGGATCCCCGCTTTCGCGAGGATGACAATGAGAGATTTCTAGTTTTATTATACTTTTTCTTCTTGCGATTTTACTGCCGCTATGATTTTTTTTCTGATATCCTTCATTAATTTCTTATCCGCGCTCAGGAATCTTTTCGCGTTTTCTCTGCCGGTCCCAAGCTTTATCCCTTCAAAGCTGTAAGAATTTCCTGATTTACTTACGACTCCATGTTCAACGCCGACATCGAGGATGTCTCCAGAAACGGAAATGCCTTCGTTATACATGATATCGAATTCGCAGGTTTTGAACGGAGCTGCGACTTTATTTTTGACGATTTTTATTTTCACTCTGTTGCCGATGATCTTGTCGCCCTGCTTGATCTGCGCTGCTCTTCTTATCTCGACTCTTAGGGAGGAGTAAAATTTCAGAGCGGTTCCGCCGGTTGTCGTTTCAGGATTGCCGAAAAAGACGCCGATTTTCAGCCTTATCTGGTTTATGAAGATTACGATGGTTTTTGATTTTGAAACGATTCCCGTTAGTTTGCGCAGAGCCTGGCTCATAAGGCGCGCCTGCAAGCCCATATGCTGGTCGCCCATATCTCCTTCGATCTCTTTTTGCGGAACCAATGCAGCTACGCTGTCTATTACAATCACATCGACCGCGTTAGAACGCACTAATGTTTCAACTATTTCTAAAGCCTGTTCGCCCGTGTCAGGCTGGGAGATGAGCATATCTTTGACGTTTACGCCGATCTTCGCGGCGTAGTCAGGATCAAGCGCGTGTTCAGCGTCAACGAAAGCGGCAATCCCTCCGAGTTTTTGCACTTCCGCCACGATATGCTGGGCCAAAGTGGTCTTGCCGGATGATTCCGGTCCGAAAACCTCTATGATCCTTCCTCTGGGCACGCCCCCGATGCCAAGAGCTAAATCTAGAGACAGGCATCCTGTGGAAACAGCATCAACATCGACTTTTTTCGCTTCCCCGAATTTCATGATCGATCCTTCTCCGAATTTCTGCTTGATCTGGTCCATAGCCATCATCGCAGCCTCCAGCTTTTCATTTTTCTCCTCCTTTTTGATTTTCTCTTCGGACATAAATTTAAGATTAATTATTATAGTTTATTCTCTTTTACTAATATTTGCCTTGTGATTACATTTTCTTTTCCGTGTTTCTTTTTTGCTACTATGGTTATCAGATTCAGGCCGTTCCTTAGGTCTACTTCTCTTGAAAAATTGCCTTCACTGTCGCTCAACGCTAATTCTCCGTTGATTATTATATGCGTTTCCGCCTCTGTCAGTCCTGAGATATTGATGGTTTTTTCTTCGGTAATAATGTCTTGCTGGGGGGTATTCAGGATCAATATCGGCGGCGCGGTTATTTTTTCCAGCCTATAGCCGAGATAAGCGAAGCAGACGATTATGACTCCGGAAACTATAGCTCCTTTTATCAGTTTTGGCAGAGTAAAAAAGTGGAAATTCTTTACGATTTGTGTCGAGAAAATATTCTCTTTTATCTTGTTTCCGCCAAGCATTTCTTTTTCATAGATCCTGATGATTTCGTTGTGATCAAGATCCAGGAATGCGGCATATTCCTTTAAAAAATTTTTGCCATAAACTCCGGCAGGAAGCCTGTTGAATCCGTTCTGTTCCAGATATTGCAGGTATTTCGAGTTTATATTTAAAACCCTGGCTATGTCGTCCAACCTTAAGCCTTTTGCCTGTCTGGCGAGTTTTAATTGCTCGGAAATAGCCTCCAAGTCCAAGACAATCTTGTTTGAAGTAAATGAAACCATGGGGGAATTTCAATTAAAAATTGTATTATAGCGTAATTATTTGTTAAACCAGCCTGAACTTGCCCAGCCAGCATCAATCCCTAGCGTGCTAAATATGAAACCTATAATCGTGTAGCTCGCAAAGACTATGATCAGGCCGACAATAGAGCCGATAATAATCTGTTTGCCTTTTTCTACTCTTTCGCTGCTGCCGCCAGAAATTAAAAACATAACACCGCCATAAACAAACATTAATAATGATATGGATCCGACAAGTCCTAATATTATTTCTGTAACCCTAAGCCCCACTTTTATAAAATCATTAACACCACAACTTCCATCATCAATGCAGTTGTTATTTGAACCGGCTTTTGTTGAATCACTAATAGCTGAATATTCTGTTTTATCTGAATTTTGCAATAAAGCTGCTGCCGAGATTGAGTTGGTCGAAATAAGGGGTATGCTAATCAGCACCATGATTGATATTAATATTTTTTTCATTTTTTTATTTATTATCCGGTTTAGCTAATGTCTGCTGAACCTTTTTTGCGCCTAAATTTATTATTTCTTCTATTTTCGTCTGTCCGATCAGGACAGAATCGATCATTTCGCCCATAATTTTTTCCATCGCGTTCGAGTCATACCCCTTGTACCAGCTTTTTGCGGTCAGGACCTGTTCGGCAAAAATGCCGATATCCTGATTATCTATCTGTTCGTTTACCAGGGCTCTTAGAGCTGTTGGTTTTTTTGTCTTGTCCAGGTATGATTTGGCCTGTTCAGCCTTGGTCGCAAATTGGATGAAGTCCCAAGCCTCATTAGAGTTTTTGCTTTTTGCGGAAACAGTCTCAACCCAGTAGTTGGCGAAATTAGATTGGGAATTGCCTTCGATTTGCGGCAGCTTGGCGATACCGAGATTGAGTTTTGGCGCCTGCGCGCGGATTGTCGGAAGGTGGTAGGAATATCCGAATATGATAGCCAAACGGCCTTCAGCGAATAATTCCATCGAATTCCGCATATTGCTGTTCCAGGTATATACTTCTTTTGCCGGATTTCCGAAATCGGTGTAAAAACGCAATGCCTCCAGCCCCGGATTGTAATTCTGCCCCTGGAAATTCTGAGGGACTATATTGAAAGCGACGGTCTTGCCGTCCTGCATCATTTCCGATCCATTCTGCATCATCAGGACAGAGAGAATGTCTGAGGCCCTTTCGATATTATCGTTTCCGCCTAAAGCGACGCCGGCCTGGATGATTTCACCGCTCGTATTCTGTTTGGTTAATTTTTTAACATTTTGCTGGAAGTCTTTATTCCAGAATACCGATGGCTCGGCGATTCCGGCGTTATTCAACAGGTCTTTGTTATAGAACATCGCCAATGTATCGACGGATAATGGCAATCCGTAGACATATTCTTTCAGTTTCTTTTCCTTCTCATCCATCGTTTCTACGACAACATCATCATAAACAACGTCAACGAAATTATTTTTTATTTCTTTCAGGGTGATGCTTTTTGTCGTCCGCAGCTCTGTCACCACCTCTTTTTTAATAGTGCCTTTTGTGACCGGGTAAGCCATTGTTATGCTGGTCGGCATCGGGACGATTTTGTTTTCATATCTTTTTATCCATGTATTGTGGATGGAGAAAATATCAGGCCCTCTGTCTTCGGCCAATGCGTCTAAAAGTTCTTTTTCATATTCATCGTATCGCAGTTTGCGATAATTGATATTTACATTCGGGTGAAGCTGTTTATAATTGGCGATAATCCCATCAAAAGCGTCCGGACCGTCCCAAACGCGCCAATAATTCAGGGTTACCGGTTTCATAGCTTCCTGGGTTTTTTTATCCACTAACTTGCAGCCGAAACCGGAAGTCAGTATCAGTATAAAGAAGAGAAAAAGGGGGGCTAATTTTCTCATAAAATTTTCAATTCTTAAACAATTTTCAATTCTTAAATTTGAAAACTATAACATTGGAAATTGTTTAGAAATCAGAAATTGGAAATTGCAGTTTTTAAGATTGTTTATATCTCCATTGTATCATAAAAATAAGCCAAGGGAAAATGGGTGTTTTACTCTAACTTTGGCCTATATTGCAGGGCTTCGGCAAGGTGTTCGGCCAAAATCTCCTTTTTTCCGTTCAAATCGGCGATTGTGCGGGCAAGTTTAAGGATCCGGAAATAGGCGCGGGCGGACAGATGCAGCTGATCGACAGCCTGGCGGATGATCGTCATAGATTGGGCGTCGAGTTTACAGAATTTTTTTACGGCTTCAGATGACATTTCTGAATTAGTTATGAAATTAGTGCCCTTAAAACGTTCTTTTTGTATTTTCCTGGCGGCATTTATCCTTTCTTTTATGATTTTCGAATTTTCTGACCTGTTTTCTCCTGATAATTTTTCAAATTTTATCCGCGGCACTTCAATATGCAGATCGATCCTGTCTAAAATCGGTCCAGATATTTTCTTTTTGTAATTGATCGCTTGTAAGGGGGTGCAGATGCAGTTTTTTTCACTGTCGCCGGAAAATCCGCATGGGCAGGGGTTCATGGCCGCCATCAGGATGAATTTTGCCGGAAAACTCAGGCTTCCTGCCGCGCGGCTGACATGGATAACGCCTTCTTCCAGCGGCTGGCGTAGATTTTCAAGGACAAGGCGGGGAAATTCGGCAAATTCGTCCAGAAATAAAACCCCGCGATGAGCCAAAGATATTTCCCCTGGCCGCGGCCAGGCGCCTCCGCCGACTAAAGCGGCGCCTGAGGCAGTGTGGTGGGGCGAGCGGAAGGGGCGGGTCGAGACTAGGGAGGTGCTGCTATTCAGCTTCCCGGCAACGCTGTATATTTTTGTTATCTCTAAGGCTTCTTCCAGGATCAGATCCGGCAAGATCGATGGCATGGTGCGGGCAATCAGGGTTTTTCCTGATCCGGGCGGTCCGGACATGAGCATGTTATGTCCGCCGGCAGCCGCGATTTCCATGGCGCGCTTTACATGTTCTTGGCCATTGATATGCGCCATATCGAATTCGATTTCGGCATTTGAAAAATTAAAATCGCTCTCCGGCAATGGAGTGATGGGATTCAAGCCTTCCAGATGTTCGTAGAGTTCTTTGAAATTATTGACGGGGTAAACCTCCAAATCTTTGACTAGCTTAGCCTCTTGAGCGTTCAGAGCCGGGGTAAAGATCCTTTTAATGCCTTTTCCTTTTGCATGGATCGCGATAGGCAAGACGCCGTTAACCGGACGCAGGTCGCCGTTTAAAGCCAGTTCGCCCAGGAATAATATTTCATCCGGATTCTGGACATTGATCCTACCGCTTGCTTGCAGGATGCTGATGGCAATCGGCAGGTCATAGCTCGGTCCCTGTTTTTTTAAATCAGCCGGGGCAAGGTTTACGGTGATTTTTTGTTTGGGAAAGGGAAAGCCGGAATTCTTGACCGCGCTCCTGACACGCTCTTTTGACTCGGAAACGGCCATATCGGGCAGCCCGACAAGCGCAAAAGCGCCAAGCGGTCCGCTTGAAACATCGGCCTCAACCTCGATCAGCTCCGCATTGATGCCAATGACTGCGGCAGAGAATATTTTTGAGGGCATAATAAATAGTTTTCAATTATCAATTTTAAATTTTCAATGAAAATTGATGAATTGGTTATAAAAATTTTATACAATAAAAAAATGTGATTAGAGAGCTAATCACATTTTACTAAAAAAGAGATAAAGAAATTATAAAGAAGTTCTATGATTCATTTTTTGCTTTTACATCGCTCAATTTCACTGAAAGTAATTTGGAGACTCCGTCGTCCATCATTGTTACGCCATAGAGAACATTCGCGCGGCGCATGGAGGCGCGATTGTGGGTGATGACGACAAATTGGGTTTTATGAGACAAGTCATCTAGAATTTTCGCTAAGCGTTCGGAATTGGCTTCGTCCAAGGCCGCATCAACTTCGTCTAAGACAACGAATGGTGACGGGTTGGCGCTGATGATGGCGCAGATCAGGGCGATAGCAGTCAATGCGCGTTCGCCTCCGGACAGGAGAGAGATAGTTTGGATTTTCTTGCCTGGAGGGGTGGCCTGGATTTCGACGCCGGCCAAACCGGTCGCGTTGTATTTCTGCAATTGTTTTAATTTTTTGTGGATGCTTTTAGTCAATAATTCGCGTTCGCTCAAGTTTTCTTCCGGCTTGCCGAGCTGTAATTCGCCTTCTTTATTTTCCGCCGCTTCCTTATTTATTTCTTCGGCCAAGACCTTGATTATTTTTGCCTGGCCGCCGCTGAAGAGGATCTTGAAATATTCTTCGAATTTCTGGGAAATGATCTTGAATTCTTTGTCGAATTTTTCCTTGATTGTCGCGTCTAATTCTTTGATGATTTTTTCCAAAGATGCGATCGTGGAATTAAGGTCCTCTACTTGGCCGGAAAGGAAATCGAACCTTGTTTTTGTGTCCAGATATTCTTTTTCCGTTTCCGGATCAAGACTGCCGATCGCCTCCAGATGTCTTTTTAGGAGGTGGATTTTGTGCTGCAACTCTTCAATCTCTATGTGTCCGGTTACGCGGTTTTGCTCGATTTCCCTCAGGTTGCCAAAATCATTCCTGATTTCTGCCTCCATGTCTTCCAGCCTTGTCTCGAATCTTGCCGAATTGACCTTAAGTTCGTTCAAGGTGCCGGTAAGCTGGTTCAATTCATTTTGAAGAACCTGCATTTTTTTCTGCAGTTCGAATAAGCGCTCTCTTTTTTCTTTTTCCTGTTCCGAATAGGTTGAAATTTTTTTCCTTATATCCTCGATTTGTTTTTCGAGTTTAGCCAAGGCGGTTTTGACGTTTTCCTGTTCTCTGATCAGGTCTTCCGAGCCGGACTGATCCTTGTATGTTTTTAATTTATTTTCAACATCTCTCGCTTCGCCTCGGAGTTGGTCCGCCTTTTCGCCTAAAAGCCGCTTGCGTTCGGACAGGGAAGTGATGTGGATGTTGATTTCATTGATTTTAACGTCGACATCCTCTTTGTTGCGAGTCAGTTCCAATATGTCATGCTGAGCTTTTTCCAAATTTTCTTTTATGCCTGCATTTTCAGCCGCGGTCAAGATGCTCTTTAAATCATCGTTGATTTCTCTGATTAGATTCTTGATTTTGATCAGATCTTCAGCCCTATCCGCTTCCTCGATTTTTACTAAAAGATTCCTGAGCTCATGGTTGAATTTTTTTACTTCTTCGCCGCCTACATTTTTGGCGCTTGCTGATAAAATCGCGTTAAGTTCATTGAATTTTCTGCTCAGATGACTTTTTTCGTCAATCAGCTTATTCTGCACACCCTTTTCTTCCCGGATATTATTTTCCAGTCCTTGCAGCTCTTCCTGTATTATGGAAAGTTCCTTAGTAACACTGTTTTTTCTTGAAGTAAGCCATGATAGATCGAATTGGCCGCTTGTTTCCAGCTTGATTTCCATCTGCGCGTCTAATTTAGCCTGTTCTTTTGTCAGCTCGTCTTTTTTATTCTGCAATCCTGACAAATTTCTCTGCCATTGTTCAAATTCCCGGCTGATGCTGTTTTGCGCTTCCATCTGTCCCAATTCGCGTTTTAAAATTTCCAGCTTCTTTTCTTTGTCCATCTTGACTTTTTCCATTTCAAGGAATTGCTTGTTAACCTCATTGAATTTGTCTTTGATTTCATGCCAGATTTTGCCGTAATAAGTAAGCTGGACCCCCTTCAGTTCGGTTTCAATCTCGCCTTTTTTCTGTAATTTATTGACTTGTTTAGTCAGGCTTTTTAAACGAGGTTCGATTTCAGTCAGAAGCATCTGGGCCTGGGCTAGATTCTCCAAGCTTAATAATAGTTTGTTCAAAGAAGTGTCGCGCTTGATCTGGAATTGCTTGACGCCGGTCGCTTCATCAAAAAATTCCTTCCTTTCGGTCAAAGAAGAGTTTAAGAATGTATCGACCGTGCCCTGGCCGACAACGCTGTATGTCTTTTGGCCGAAATTAGCCTTCGCTAAAAGCATCTGCACATCCAAAAGGCGAATGCGGCTGTTGTTGAGCAGGTATTCGCTGTTGCCGTCGCGGTACATTCTTCTTGTTAAAACGATTTGCGAATATTCAATCGGCGCTTGTTTGTCTTCGTTGTTTAAAAACAAAGAAACTTCGGCCATGCCCAATTTGCCCATTTTTTCCGAACCGGAGAAGATAACATCTTCGCTTTTTTTGCCGCGCAATGTTTTTATGCTTTGTTCGCCCAAAACCCATTTGATCGCGTCGGCGATATTGGACTTGCCGGAGCCATTCGGTCCGACGATTGCGGTCAACCCGCGCCTATCCTTATCAATCAAGCCGGGAAACGATAATGCGCTCTTACCGGCAAACGATTTAAAGCCTTGTACCTCGAGTTTTTCTAGATGCATAAATATCAGCCCCCTTGATAAGGGGGTTAGGGGGATTAGTTTTTCTTCCTTTAATTATACATTATTTGTTTGAAAATAAAAAACGAGACCGTTGAGATGGGTCTCGAATTATATTTGAGGGTGGAGGAAAGGCCAGTCATGACCCTTCCTCCTCAGAGTCGCAACCAGTGAGAGGAAAGGGTTATGTCCTCCGGTGGCCGCATGAAGGGAGATTGTGATCTCCCTTGTTGTGGACAAAAGTACGAGTGTCTATCTATACCTTAGCACTTTTTTGGAAAAGGTAAATAGCTTAAATAAAACAAAAACACCACTTTTAGAGTTCAAGTGGTGGCTTTGTTTAGTCCCCATGCTCTCATCGTTAAACAATAACGAGGAGAGAAGGAGAGGCTATACTGATCTTATTAGACTTTTTATAGCTATAAAACTGGTATAGCCCTTTCTCTTTTGCTTTTTATGACTATCTTTTTATGATAGTTTCTTGTTTAAAGAACAACTTTTTTTGTTTCAGGTTTTTTTATTTTGGCTACTTTTGTTACGCCGTTATATAAATTTTTTAACCTTTTGGCTTGAACGTTCGGAAAACGGATTTATGCTATTCTTTGCAGGAATTCGGCTCTTTCCAGCTTATGGATGTTTGTTCTCAGTGTGTCCTGATAACTTTCTTTATTAATGGATTTATAAGTCATATTCAGGAAGCTGGCGGACATTATGACAATAAAAAAAGCAATGGACAGACTAATTCCGAGTCCAGCCCAGCTGAACTCCCTATCCATTGCCTTCTTTCTTATTGAGTTGTAGTATTTCCAGCCAATCTGGCTTAAAATAAGCTCATTGGTATGGACTCTTGTCTCGATCATTTTTTTATTTTTGTTTTTATTTTTTTCGAACTTTGTAATTTAATTGTAGCAAAAATTTTGCTTTTTGTCAATATGCCCGCTTGACTCGCGTCTTGTTTTTAGATTTTTAATCGAGAACGAGTCGACGCGAGGCGGGGAAAAGTGAGAAATAGGGTGTAGGATGAAGAGTTTAGGGCGTAGTTATTGCTATGAGGTATGGGATTTAATGATTTCCGCTGCCCTTTGAATCGATTCTTCTAGCTTTCCGTTGCTGTTCATGATTTCGTAGTCATAAATATCTTTATGCTTGAGCCATTCTTTTGTGTATTTCATTCTTTCTTGGATGTATTCGTCGGAAACATTATCCCTTCTCCTGATCCTTTCTTCTAATTCGTCCAATGGAGCATTGATAAAGATTGTTGTTATGCCTGGAATCAATTTTTTTGCTGTCATGACGCCTTTGTATTCGATTTTCCAGATGCCGACCTTGCCGCTGTTCCTTACTCTTTCGATTTCTTCAAAGGTGACCCCGTATAAATTATCGTTATATTGCAGAGCATATTCGAAAAAACCATTTTCTTCTATTTTTTTCTTGAATTCTTCTTTAGAGATGAAATAATAGGGATTGTCTTCGGATTCGCCAGCCCTCATCTCTCGGGTTGTGGTTGTCGTGACCCGTTCAATCGGCATTATTTTTTCTAAGCCGTTGATGATGCTGTCCTCGCCAGCGCCGGAAGGGCCGGAGATAATAAACAGGCTATTGCTATTTTTATTATTAGTTGTCATAAAAATAAAACTAAGTCTTTTAAAAAACGTTAGTAAATTCAAAAGGCAAAAATCAAAATGCAAAATTCAAAAGTATTTATAATTTTAACTTTTGACTTGCATTTTTGAATTTTGACTTATTTATTTGACTGTTTTAAGGAATTTTTCCAATTCTTTCGGTAATTTTGCTTCGTATTCATGTTTCACTTTCTTTGCGTCTTTGAAGGAGAGCTTGGCGGAAACGAGGAATATCCTGCCTAGGTTTAGCTTCTTGTTCTGGAGCTTGTTCCGGCTTGATCCATAAAGAGAATCGCCGACAATCGGATTTCCGTAGGCGGCCATGTGGGCTCTGATCTGGTGTGTGCGGCCGGTTTTGATGCTGATTTTGAGCAGGGTATAGTTTACGAATCTTTTTATGACATCGAATTCGGTAAGGGCGGGCTTGCCTTCTAAATTGATTTCGCCCTTTTTTGTCAGGGGAAGGGCGGACATCTTGTAGCCGGCAGCGGCGCGCTCGATCGGGAAGTTGATTGTGTCGGTATCGAGTTTAATCTGTCCATGGACAAGGCCGATGTATTGCTTGATCACGGTCCTGGTTTTGAATTGTTTTTTTAAGGCTTCAAAAGTTTCTTGGTTTTTCGCGACAACCATTAATCCGCTTACGTCTTTGTCTAGGCGATGCACGATTCCCGGCCTTACCGGGTCATCGCCGACAGTCTTTATTTCCGGGTATTTCTTGATCAAGAAGTCAGCGAGGGAGTATTCATTGATATGGGTTGCGCCATGTACGACTAAGCCGGCCGGCTTATTGATTACCACATAATCCGGAGTATCTTCTATGATTTTTATGTCAGCGGCCTTTACTTTTGATAGTTTTTTCTCTTTTTTCTCGGTTATTTCCGTTTTTTTGATTTCCAAAACATCCTCGTTTTTAATGCTGTAATGAGGATTCTTGATTTCGCCGTTGATCAGGATCGCTTCTTTTTTGATCAGTTTTTGGATCTGGCTGCGGGAAAGGTCGGGCAGTTTTTCAACTAAGAAGACATCTAACCGTTTGCCAGTG
>CAYHWE010000032.1:0-11261 GCA_964360445.1 uncultured Gammaproteobacteria bacterium
GATAGTCGGCGGCAGATCCTCTTCGCTCGTTTAAAAAGCGTTTATGGTCTTGATTACTATATTATCCTTTATATCGCGGCCGGAAAGCTCTATCTCATAAACAGTGCCTGGCTCAAAATCGTCAACAGTCATCTCGTGGACATCGGTCATCGTCTTGTCTGTCTTTATTTTCGCCTCATCTATCGATAAAACATTGTTCCTGTAAGGGATATATTTTACGGTTGAATCCGTGCTGGCGTTGGTAATCCACTTGAAAGCCGCTTCTTTTTGGGAAACTTTCTGGATCGTATGCGTTACGATTTCTAATGCTTCTTTGTTTGTCTTGAAAACAAAATCTTTTGACTTGCTCATCGGCCCGACCTTCGGCTGGTTGCGTAATTGATAATGATAGACGGTATCCGGCTCCAGATCATACATCGTTACGGCATGGAATTTCGTATCATCTTCCGGCAGTCCGATGACCTGAAGATACGGATTTTCCTTTTCCGGATCATACTCCCCTTCCCGCGCTATGGCGACCAGGGAGTTTGAATCTTTATCCGTAAACCAGGATATCGTTGCCGTAGTCGGCGTTATTTCCATTCTTGGCTCGCCGGACATGAACGGAGCAGGAACGATATTGGCAAGATCTTCGATGGAATCATAAGAAACCTCAAGGGCATTTTCCATCGTGCCGATCGAGACATGGGAAGAAACCAATTTTATTATGCCGATAGTTTTTTCCAAGGCGGATTTGAGCATACTGTCTCCCGACCCGCCCTGGTCCAACTCTTCGGATAAAGAAAGGGTGGAAAACGACCCCTGGGAAGAAACGGACAGATTGCCGGACGCATCCCTTGAAGCTACCTTAAAAACATAATCCTTGTCCGACAGCAGATTTTTTATGACAGCCGAATGGTTTTTCACCATTTCATATTTTCCGAAATTTCCCCCCAGATCTCCCGCGCCATACTCCACGAAACTATCAGCGTCTTCATCCGTAACCCAGCTGACGACCACTGAATCCGATTTTATATCGCTTGTCTTTATTTCCGAGATAAGAGGGGCTTGCTTGTCCGTCTTATCGACGATAAGCATCCCGCCGCCGGTAGAAGAATTCCTTGCAGTCCCTTCTCTGGCCTGGACTTGCGTTTCAGTAGACAATGCTTCCGAGGTGGTGAAATCATACTCGCTGCTTGTTGCTGAATTACCGTTCTGATCGGCCGAAATGACGCGATAATAATACTTGGTGGAATTCGATAATCCGGACAGGCTTACGCTATGATCAAAATTATAACTTGAATCCAGGGTCGAATAAGATATATACGATCCGCTTGCGAGGCCATATTCTACTTTGCTTGTCGCAGCTTTGTCCGTAACCCATCCGATGACGGCCGCCGTGTCGGAAACCGAGCCGGCGCCCACTCCGGAGATTACCGGCGGCTGAGCATCATTCGTTGTCGTGAAAAAATAATAATTTCCGCCATTGTTATCCCTGGTCTGGCCTGATTTTACGTAAAAATAATATTTTGTGCCGCTCGTAAGGCCAGACAAGGCAACCGAATGGCTAACAGACGAGCTGGCCGAACCGACTTGAGTCGAGCCGGATAGGTTAGCGTTGCTGCTGTAAACGACATATGAATCGCCTGCGATGTCTGTATTCCAGGTTATGACAGCGCTCTCGTTCTTTATTTCTGACGCGGACACAGCCGATATCGCCGGTCCGGACATGGTCGTAAAAGAATATCCGTCGGTTCCCGGCTTGTCGGTGGCAAGATTATTATTAGCGTCCCGCGATTTGGCTTGAAAATAATAGGTCGTATTCGGCGTTAAGCCTGTCAGGATAATGCTATGCTGTCCCAGACCAGAGCTGCTGTTAACCATGGAGGTCGAGCTGGCGAAAAAAGCGTTGGTAAAATTACCGCCCGTATTTGTCATATAATCAACCCTTGAATCCGATATCGTATCCGTATCCCAGGTAATCGTCGCCTGAGCGGTGTAGATGCTTGAAGTGGCCACATTGGAGATGGCTGGCGCGATAGAATTCGTTCCCCCGCCTCCTTCGCCCGCGTTCTGCACGCCGTCAGCTTTGCCGTTGGTAGACGAAGACAGATAAGAATTATTGCCGTTCGCGTCTTCAGATGTCACTTTGTAATAATAGATGGTGCTTGAGCTGACGACCGTATCTCCGTAATAATTCATTGTCCTGGAGGTTACTTCCGCGACTTTCGCGAAAACGGAATTATCAACCGATCTGTAAACATTATATTTTGCGAATGCGGCTGAAGGCGGAACATCAACGACTTTCCAGGCGATAAACAGACGGAATTCGTTAGGAGCCAGCTTGAAATTGGAAGTATCTTGGACCATTATCGCGGTCGGCGTCTCCGGAGTTATGGCTGAAGTCGTTGCTGTCGTGTTCCCATAATAATCCCTGAATTGCGCGTAGACCGTGTCAGGATCGGTCACTAAAGAAGCGGTCGCAGAAGAAGAATAGGAAACCCAACTTGAACCGCTCATATCGCTGTTCAATGATACGCGCATCTCGATGGCTGAGCTGTCGGTAGCGGAAAGGATTAGTCGGGCAGGCGTCGTGCTCGCCATAACCGCAAGAGGCGCCGCGCCAAAAGCAGGCGCCGCGGAATCGATGCTTGAAGTGGCGGAAATGGCAGAGGCCGTATTGTTAGCCGCTTCATTGTCATTTAGATCAACCGCGATTTTAAAATTGGAAGAAGATGTGGAAATCTGGGAAAACGCATTCCAATAAGCGGTATAGGTCAGATAGCTTCCTTCCAGCACTTTATTGTCTGTCGTGCCATCGCTGTTGATATCGGAAACATCGCCTCCGGAAGGAGCCGAACCGAAGTTGACAGTCGAAGTGCTTACATTGCCCCAGCTTGTTCCTCCGTCCAATGAATATCTGAATGTCGGAGTTATATAATTTTGCGTAACATTGCCGGCAGTAGTATCGATATCCTTGATAGCATAATCGATTTTTATCCTGCCCCAATTAGGATCGGATGAAGTAGCAACCTGCAGGATATTAACTCCATTTGTTCCGAAAGAAGAATCGAAGTTCGGCGCAGCGTTGCTGACATAAGTTACGATTATATTATCAACATTGGCCGTAGCCGCTCCGCTTGAAGCCAGGAATATCTTATACTGGAACCAACGGTCATTGCTTCCATTCCGCAAAGGGTGGGAAGACGAGGTGGAGGTTCCGTTATTAGCTGATTCAAAATAATTCGTGCCGGCGCAGGTTGATGTGGAAACCTCGCTATAACCGCACCACTCCGACCAGGTCGAGCCGTCCGGAGACGACCTGATCTGGAATTTCACCGTTTCCGACGAAGAAGTGCCCGTTTCTGTCCAGCTTATTTTTGTAATCAGATTAGCCGCATCAGATGTGTCATATTTGGAAGAAGTCAGGTCGGAAGAAGTGGCATACTGGATATAATTCACGGAAATATCGTTGGCAACCGGAGTGATATTGGTATTATTGGTTGAAAAATAAGCTTTATAACGGAAATAGCGGTTGCTATTCAGAAGATAAGCAGAGCTTACGCTGTATTCATCCGCGCCCATATCCCAGGAACCGGAACGGATCTGGTTATCAGCATCCAAAGAATGGGCCAAATAAAAATCAGAAGACAGGTTGGTTCCCGCGTCCTTGGCGCCGGTATCGGATGAAGTCAGATGGAAATCAGCGGTTGAAGTCGATATGAAGCTGACGGAAGTTGAATTTTTCGGATTGCTTCCCGGGGCGTCGCCGGATAAATTGGAAAGGTTATATACGGAAGAAGTGCTAAATGTTCCGTGATAGCCGTTCGCCCCCGAGATTCCATTAGATTGATATAAATTATTCTTGGCGATAGTTGCGCCGGTGCCGCTGTAAATGGAAATTTTCGAATTAAAGATAGTATTGTTATAAACATAGCTCTTGCCTCCGTAAACTGATATGGCTGAATTAGACCACACCCCATTATTAAAATTATAAACTATGTTATTGCTGACAAAATAAGTGCCGTCAAGGTCAGCGATATAAATCCCGTATGCGGAATCAGTATCACCTGTGGAAGTTATCGTCCCTTTGATAATATTATTGGAAAAATTAATTCTCGCTTCGCTTGTAGTTAAATAATCATCAACGAACAGGCCGCTAGCCGCCGTATAGTCGTTGTTCGCGACGCTGATCTGCAGGCCGTCAATTTTTACAAAATTTTCTTTGACAGAAAGACCTCTGGCATAATCAGCCGTCGCGCTGACCTCCATCCTATATTTTGTTGCATCCCATTTGCCGCTATGGCGCGCTTCCGGCGTCGTGTAGACCAGGATATAATTGTTCGGACCCGTATTCCAGCCGTCTATCCAAAGTATCTGATTGATGCTTTCCGGGTTAGTCCAGCTTCCGTCTATTTTCGCAATGGCTACCTTATTGACGCAGACAAGATCGCCAGATGTGCAACCGGCAAAACTTATTCCGCCCTTTGCCGTCAGCCATGCCGCCAAAGACGTATAACAATTGGAATACCCGGCGCAGTTTTCACGGATAAGCCCGACTGCTGCCGTTGTCGTCCCCTGAAGGACAGGCA
Source organism: uncultured Gammaproteobacteria bacterium (assembly GCA_964360445.1). Lineage (GTDB taxonomy): Bacteria > Patescibacteriota > Patescibacteriia > Patescibacteriales > JAKAJF01 > CAYHWE01. Next base: position 4,572 of record CAYHWE010000032.1, read on the forward strand.
TATCATTCACGTCAATATAATTCCAGGATGAATTATCGTTGTTCGCCGCCACCATAACATTCATCAAAGCTCCGGACGGCTGACCGGACGGATTCCAAGTAATATTGCTGAATGACGATTTGACGCCCAAGTCAATGCTGGCTGATTCAAAAGTGCCGATACCATATGATCCGGTATAAACAGACGCTTCGTCCGTTTCATATTCGTCAGCTCCGATATCATAAGATCCGAGACGGAGATGCCCCTCGATATCCGCGTTAAAAGCCAGATTGGAATCTGAAGAAATGCTTTCGCCCGAATCTTTGGCGCCGATATCGCCAGAAGCCAGACGGAAATCCTGCGTAGACGTTGAATTGAAGCTGACTGAAGTTGAATTTTTCGCATTGGCGCCGGGAGCATCGTTGCCGCCAAGGTCGGAGAGATTATAGTTTGAAGATGAAGCGAATGACAACGGATTCTCGGCATCAAAACCATAAGTGCTGCTGGCCGTAATATTATTCTTGGCAATCACTGACGGCCCGGAACCGGTCGATCCGTAGTTTTTAAGTTTGTACGCGGTCGTATTATTATAACTCGTATTGTTGTATAAATAGACAGAATAATCAACATCATTGTCATCAAATCTTATTCCGGAATGATAAGTGGATCCGCCAAAATTATAAACTATATTATTCCAAACTCTGATGACAGAATTAGTTCCCAGCCCGCTTCCGCTGACCGACAGTCCTCCGCCGGAATCGGCGGCCGTATACGCGCCAAAACCCCTGATAATAGAGTTGGAAATTCTTATATCGGTTACGCCTGTCATATTGGACAATATTATTCCTCCCGGAGCGGAATAATCATTATTGGCATAAATCTGCAATCCATCTATCCTTACATTTTCTTCCCGGATATTGATAGCCGAACTAACACTGGCTGAATTGGCTATCTCGAACCTGAATCTGTTCGCGCTCCATACTCCGGTATGCCTGGCTGCGGAAGTGGTATATATCCTGATAAACCTGGTCGCATCGGTTGTCCATCCGTCTATGACGAACTGAGTGGTCGTTGCGCTTGTCCAGGAGCCGTCTATTTTAGCCACGACGACCTTATTCATGCTGGTCAGATCGCCCTTTTTCGCATCCTGCCATTCCCCTAAAGATTGGTAGCAATTCGGCGTTCCTCCGCAGCTTTCTAAAATAACGCTTTCATCGACAGCAATCCCGAACGGATAAACATAGTCGTCATTCAATTTTATTTTCGCTCCCGAGCCGGAGCCGATCAGGGTCGTTGTCGCGATTGATCCGTTTGAAAATCCGCCGCCGGAAGCAAGGCTGTTGCCATTGGTCACGGTTCCGTCATCGATGAAAGAAAAAGATGATTGGGTAAGAGCTATGCTTGATGTCGCGGTGATTCCGGGAGAAGAGGTCGAATAATAAGACCAGCCGCTTTGATTTGAGGCGTGAGTCGCGCTGGTCGAACTCGCTCCTCCGCCCCAATCGCCTTGGGTGAAATAAAAAGTGGCCGCGTTGGTCTTATAGATATTGGGAAAAAGGAAAGAAGTTATCGTCCCGGTAATTACCGTCGTTATGACCATAAGCAACAGCCCGATAAGTGAAAAATAAGCTACTTTTTTCTGCTGTCTTTTATAAAGGCCGAACAATTTCTTGTAAAAATTCTCTAATATTTCCGGACTCACCCTCTCACCCTTTTCCAATTTTTCTCCTATGACCTCAACGCTGAGAGATGAGCCGGAGCCGTCGATTACCACTCCTTTATTTTTCTGGAATTCCTCCCTGATTTCGCCAAAACTGTCCTGCGAGCTTTGGAACAAGATTGCCAGATAATAAAAACACCTTAAGTAATATTTATAAAGAAACAATCTGAGCAGGATTGTTTTCTCGACGCCTGATGAGATTTTGCTGTTTTCCAGCTCCGTAATCCTGAATTTTATCCTGAAATAATTCCTGGATATGAACGGCGCGATAATCGGGATCGAGATATCATTCTTGTAAGAAATAAAAATCAAAACGGCGATAACGAAAAGAAAAAACGAAGCCAGACCGGCCAGGCCGTAAAAAAATAATGACATGAATGCCGATATTGCAACCAAAATAAATAATATCGGCTTGAGATAGCGCCTGAATGACATAAGCGGATTAAACTTTCATTTATTAAAAACCGGTAAAAAAAATACAAAAACCTGTTATTATTATAACAGGTTTTTGTATTTTGAGGAAATAAATTTTATCCATCTCTACTTTGTCAGAAGGTAACCCACTAACGCCGCTCCAGCCGTTATCGCGCTTAAGGCGGCAAAAATCAAAACAGCATTGACAATCAACAATTCCCTTAAAATTTCAGAATGTATTTTTTTTGTCGTTCTCATAAATTTAATCTTAAAAATGATCCTGAAATTTAGCATAATTGACGATATTTGTCAACCACCGTATAAAAAGCAAAATCCGGTCTTTGGACCGGATTTTGCTTTTTATTTATTGTATCTTGCTTGTTGCCCTAGTAATCCTTCAATTTCTTGATTCCTTCATGCTTTCTGATCTTTTCCAGCGCTTTCGCTTCGATCTGCCTTATACGTTCTCTCGTAACATCGAATTCGCGTCCGACCTCTTCCAGGGTGTGGGCAACGCCATCAATCAATCCGAAGCGCATTTCTAAAATCTTCTGTTCGCGGGGAGAAAGATTGGAAACTATTTCGCGGACATAGTCGCGCAATAATTGCAGAGCGGCCGCCCTGTCCGGAGTGACATTTTTTACATCCTCGATAAAATCTTCCAATGTCGAATCTTCTTCATCTTCGCCGACGCTGGTTTCCAGGGAAATCGTATCCTGGGAAATCTTGATGATATGCCAGACTTTTTCAATTTCCTCTCCCATTTCCGCCGCGATTTCTTCCGGCAGCGGCTCGCGGCCAAGGTCCTGGATTAATTGACGTTCAATCTGCTGGAATTTATTGATCGTCTCAACCATATGGACCGGAATACGGATCGTGCGGGATTGGTCAGCTAACGCGCGAGTGATCGCCTGTCTTATCCACCAGGTCGCATATGTTGAAAATTTATATCCTTTTCTGTATTCAAATTTTTCAACCGCCCTGAATAAACCGATGTTCCCTTCCTGAATCAGGTCCAAAAGGCTTAATCCCTTTGCGCCAGTAAATTTTTTCGCGATAGAAACGACTAAACGCAAATTTGATTCGATCAATCTGCGCTCCGCCTCCTTGTCTCCCCTTTCCTTTCTCTTTGACAATTCGACTTCTTCTTCCGTCGTTAAGAGAGGAACCTTGCCTATTTCTTTTAAATACATCTGGATCGAATCAGAGCTTAATTCTGATATATCTGTTGAGATCTCTGTCTTCTTTCTTTCGCGGGGAGCTTTCGGCTCAGAAATAACGGTCATCAACTCCTTTTTCTTTTTTTCCGTATCAAAATCAAGCAGACTGCCGGTGTCCTCGACGATCTGGATGCCGTTTTTCTGCATTCTTTCCAAAAAGAGTTCGAATTCATAAACATACTCTTCAATATGAGGAAATGCGAATAGCAATTCTGTTTCCGTGATGAATCCTCTTGACCTTCCTTTGGCTATCAGACTGTTTATCTGATCTTCAGTCGACCTGACAACCTCGACAGCCGGCTTTGGCTGTTTTATTTCTTTTTTGTGAGTTTCTTTAACTTTCTGCTTCCCCTTAGACTGGAAGCTCGTTTTAGCTCTCGCCGGGCGAGACGCTTTTTTCGTTTTTTGTTTAGCTCCTGTTTTTGCAGCAGCTTTAGTCTGTTTCTTTTTAATTGTTTTTTTCTTATTTGGCATTATAATAAACAAAATGTCAAAATCTAAATTACAAGTTAAAATTCAAAATTTAAAAACTTTTTACTTTTGAATTGCACTTTTGACTTTTTATTTCAGCTCTCTCAACTCATCCGTCAATAACTTGAACTCTTTCATTAAATCTTTAATACTCTCATTATCCTTTTCCCTTTCCGCCTGAGAAATCAATTTCTCCATCTCCTTCATCCTGAGGACTAAATAGTTCTTTTTTAAAGCCGCCAAAATCCCGAGCATCTCGTTCCTAGCCTGTTCCGGCTCATAATCTGCAAAATCACAATCACCCAGAACAGCTATTTTTTCAAGCAATTTGATCTGGGAATTGTTATTCGCATTTTCAGGCCCAAATTCATTTTCCAGCCAATTCCTGACATTTTTATAGTTAGTTTCCGTTTCAATGGCATCAAGGCCATCATGGGCTTCAACGATATTATTATAAAATATAATTATGCTTCTGTAAAGGCTTTGATTGTCTTTTCCGCTTATCTGGTCCGGCTGTATCCGGTTGGCTGCCATCTCAATCAGGCTCGGGAATTTTAATAATAAAGCAAGTAAAATTTGCGAACTTTTCTCTTCCTTGCTGTCCGTCGCGGTTTCCAGCTTTTTTTCCGCCTGCCTAGACTCCTTTTTGCCGGCCTTAGGAGAAAGCGCCTTGGCCAAAGTCTCTCGAAGGACATATTCCTTTATATCGATCAATTCACTCAGTCTTTTTACCCAATAATCCTGCTCGATCCTTGAATTAAGCTCGCCGATAACAGGCAGGAGTTTTTTTGCCGCCTGTCTTTTATGTTCAATATTATCCAGATTCAATTTGCTTATAATCTTATCAAAGCAATATCGCATCATCGGCTTGGCCGTTTCTACCGCTTTTTTCCAGACTTCCGGGCTTTGTTTTATGCATTCATCCGGGTCCTTACCATTCGGAACCTCTATGACTTTGATATTCATATCCATCTGCATCGCCGTTTTCATCCCCCTCTCCGACGCCATCTCGCCGGCATTATCCATATCGAAAGCCAAAGCGATATTAGTCGAATACCTTTTTAATAAATTGATCTGTTCTACCGTCAAGCTCGTTCCGGAAGAAGCGATGATATTCCTGAATCCATGCTGATGCGCGGTAATGACATCCATCTGCCCCTCTACCAAGACAGCCAATTCTTTTTTCTTTATTTCTATCTTCGCCTTGTCCAAACCGAAAAGGAGCTTGCTCTTATCATAAACCGGGGTCTGCGGGCTGTTTATATATTTCCCTTGCTTATCATCCCCTCCCGGCATCACGCGCGCCGTAAACGCGACCGTATTTCCATTGATATCTTTTATCGGGAACATGATGCGTCCGCGGAAACGGTCATAAAATCCGGACATCTTATCCCTCTTTACAGTCATCCCGGCTAAAAATATTTCATTCTCGTTAAAGCCTTTTTTCCTCAAATGATTAAACAGGTCATCCCAGGATTCCCGGCTATATCCGATTTCCCATTCTTCGATCGTTTCCTCTTTTAATCCCCTCTCCTCAAGGTATTTCCTGGCTTTTTCTCCATCTCTGCCCTGCATCAGATTGTCATTAAAATGCTTCGCGGAAATTTCTATGATATCTAAAATACGATTTTTTTGCGAGACTAATTTCGGATTATGATGCTCCAATACTACTCCCGCTTTTTGCGCCAGCATCCTCAATGACTCGGCGAAAGTTATCCCTTCGATTTCCATGACAAAAGCAAAAATATCGCCGCCTTTCGCGCAGCCGAAGCAATGCCAGATCTGTTTTTCCGGGCTAACCATGAATGATGGATTCTTCTCATTGTGGAACGGACAAAGCCCGCGGAAATTTGTTCCGGCCGGCTTTATTTGGATATATTCCTTGATCACATCAACGACATCTAATTTTGATTTTATCTCTTCTGAAGGCTGCATCAATTACAATTTAACAATTAACAATTAACAATTAACAATTAACAATTTCCATTGATAATTGAACATTGTAAATTGATAATTAACTGAATAATCTCTTCCACCAACTCTTTTTTTCTTTTTTTGGTTGATCTTTTGTATAATCCCGCTCTCCTCCTATTTTATCAACCGATTCTCCATCTTGCCCCCTCTCCTTGTTAAGGAGAGGACTGGAGTAAGGTGCTTTTTCGTTACGCGTTATGCATTGTGCGTTGTGCGAGTTGGCGTTGTGCGTTATGATGTTCTTCAGTCTCTCAATTTCACTCTGCACGACTTCTCCGTCATGCTCGCCATTATGCATGCGCGACCCCTCATAACTCGCCTGTTTTTGGTCCAGGTGCAGATTAAAGAGTATCTTATCGCCGCTCTCTTCGACATACATATGCAGACGGGGATAAAAATAAGACCCGAGCCTGCGCACATAACTTTCCTCGCCCCTTCGGCTGTCGCGGATAAAAGCATACCCGGCGCGCCTTAAAAAATGCTCCGGATGTTCGCTGATATCTGCTTTGCTTATCATTAACTTCATATACTTAATCTACTCCTTATTCCCCCTTCGGTCAAAGATTGACAATGCCGTTAAAATCCTGGTAAAATAAAATTCTTAATTTCATGGAAGTGGAGAATTTTCCTGTTTTTTGTGTTAAAATAAGAACATGGACCTGATTTCAACAATGTCAATTTATTTATACACGATCGCGAGCATCACAATCGTGTCTTTTATTTCTTTTGCCGGCGCTTTTGCCCTGGCAATCAAAGCAAAAAGGCTGGAAAAAATCACATTGATTTTAGTCGCTCTTTCCGCCGGAACTCTTTTGGGTGATGTCTTCTTCCATTTGCTTCCGGAAACAATAGAACATAACGGCTCGCTATTAGTCTGGGGCTGGATCTTGATAGGCATCATCACCTTTTTTG
>CAYHWE010000033.1:0-10786 GCA_964360445.1 uncultured Gammaproteobacteria bacterium
CCGAGGTTGTGCCATAGGCGAGCGTCGAGGTGGCCGGCTGGTCGGTTGTCCAGGCGATGGAAACCGAACTGGTTCCGATATTAGTGATGTTCGAGCTCGGGGTGAATGTGATTGTCGGCGCGGCCGTGTCCTGGGTAGTGAGGAATGTGTAATAATTGCCGGCGTTGTTGTCTGTCGCGATGTTGTTTTCCGAATCAGTTGATTTTACATAATAGTAATACCTGGTATTCGCGGTCAGGCCGGTCAGATTGACGGAGTGGGAGGTAACCAGGCTCGGCGATCCCTGCACAGTCTGGGGAGCGGATAAATTAGAGTTGGTTGAAAAAACAACGATCGAATCCGCGTTAATATCCGTAACCCAAACAATAGTCGCTTTAGCGTTCTGTATATCATTCTGAGTCACGCCGGAAATGACCGCGCCCGGTTTGGTTGCGAATGTGTAGCCGGCGCTGCTGTTATCATTGGTAGCCGTGCTGCCTGATGGGTTGGTTGATTTGACCTGAAAATAATAGGTTGTAGACGCTCTTAAATTTGTCAGGATAACCTGATGGCGTCCGACGCCGGAAGCATTGTCGGCCATAGTCGCATTACCGATTTCAGTGGCATATGAACCGGAAGAAGTGGAATAGCCGACGGTTGAATTGGATAATTCCTGGGTGAGGGTGTCCCATACGATTGTCGCTGATTGCGTCGAGGTAGCGATAACCTGGACATTGGAGATTGTCGGAGGCGTTGTTCCGCCGCTGCCCTCTCCGCCATTTTGCGTGCCGTCGCCGACACCGCCGACAGATGTTGAAAAATACGAAACATTATTATTCGCGTCTTCAGTAATTATCTTGTAATAATATGTCGTGCTGGAACTGATTGTTGAATCGCGATAATAGTTTACCGCCCTGTCGGTCGAAAAAGCGATGACGGAAAATGTGGCGGCGTCAGTCGAGGTTGAGCGCAGGATGTGATATTTGCTAAATCCCGGGCTGGGCAGGGCAACAACTTTCCAGGCAACAAACAAGCTATATTCATTAGCGCTGACATTGGATGTATCCTGGATGATCAACGAAGTCGGCGTTTCCGGAGTGGTGGCGGACTGTATGGCCGAGGTATTTCCATACGCGTCTTTGAATTGGACATAAACGACATCCGGATCAGTGGTAAGGGTGGTCGTTGTCGCTGATTCATACGGCACCCAGCTGGCGCCGGACAAATCCGAATTCAGGGAAACTTTTACCTGCAGGCTGGTATCGTCAGTGGCGGACAAAGTAACAGAAGCCGGCGTGGTTGTGGCGATGACCTTTACCGGCACGGCGCCCAGAGTCGGATTTTTAGTATCCAGGGTTGTGGTAGCGGATGTCAGCTGGACAGTATTGTTCGCCGCTTCGTTGTCATTTATGGTAACGCGCATCTTGAATGTGCTGTTCAGATACTGAGCGTCAAAATCAGTGTTCGGATACCAGGTGGCGGTGTAGGCGGTATAGGTAGTCGTTGAAACCGTGTTGACCGCTTTGTTGGTCAGGTCGCCGGCAGCGAATGTAGTAGCAGCAGTCCAGCTGGAGCCGTTCCAGTATTCGAATGACGGAGTGATATATCCGGGGGTAACGCTGCCGGAGGCGGAGTCAGTGTCTCTGACTTCATAGCTGATAGCGACATTGCCGTCCGAGCCCTGGGTAGCGGTAAAGTTCTGCACTTCAGGCGGAGCATTGACTACATATGTTACAGACACATTGTCCGCGGTCGGAGTCGTTCCTCCGCTTGAGGCCAAAAATATTTTGTATTGGAAAAACCTGTCATTAGCGCCGTTGCGCAGCGGGTGCGTGCTGGCGACGCTTATGCCGTTATTAGCGGCTTCAAAATAGTTTACTCCCGAACATGTGGAAGTCGAGACTTCCGTATATCCGCACCAGGCGGCGGAAGAAATACCGGCAGATGAACTGGCTGATCTGACTTGGAACTTTATTGTCTCATCGGTCGTTGTTCCGGTTTCCGACCAGGCAAGAGCGATTACCAGATTAGCGGCGTCGCCGGAATCGTAGATTGAGGAGGTCAGGTTGGCGGAACTGACATAGAGCGAATTGTTGATAGTCAGGTCGTTTAACGAAGGCGAATATCTCGTATCTGCTGTTGAGAGAATTGCTCTGTATTGAACATACCTGTTGCCGTTCAGCGCGGTTATGTTTCCGCCATTGGCGATATTTGTCTGCCAGCCTGTCCAGCTCCCGTCAGGAGTGGCGGTATTGCCGGCGCGGATGTCAACCTGCACGGATGTCCCTGCCGGCGTTGTTGTGCTGTAACCTAATGTCGTAAAATCAGACGTGCCGCCCATATCGATTACGGCAGATGTGGAAGTGCCGGAAGTTTTATAACTAGAGAGTTCTGAAAAATAAGCGGTACCACCACCATGAGTGGTAAAAATCTTAGATGATCCGACTGAAACCATACTGCCGCTTGTTGTTATATTATAAGTAGTTGAGGCCATATAAGACCAGCCGGGAGAAGAAATATTATATTTCCAAATAGTCGGCGTTCCCCATCCTCTTGAGGCGTAAAGAGTATTTGAATCTATAAACACGAGAGAACCGCCGGAAGATCTTGTGGTTGGCGTATTGGTTAAGGATGACCATGTGTCAGTAGAAATCGTATACTTATAAAAGCTATTAAAGCCATCTCCCCTTAAAGCATAAAGTGTATCCGAATCAGCAGCAACCAGGGCGCCACCCGAGCCAATACTGGCAGTAGTTGACGCTAAATGTGTCCAAGAATCGGTAGAAATCGTATATTTCCAAAAACCGACCGTACTGCCGCCAATCAGAGCGTATATGGTATCACTCCCAACAGTAGCCAGAGATGCGCCATTGCCAACCCCATCTGAAGATGATGCTACACTTGACCAGGTGTTAGATGAAATCGTATATTTCCAAAAACCGGTACTAGCGCCCTTAAAAGCATAAATAGTGCTTGTCCCAACGACTGTTAAGGCATCTCCCCATGCCCAATTGGCTGAAGTACTTGCCATTATGTCCCACTGATTGGTTGATATAGTATATCGCCAAAACCCCTTTGTTGCATCTGCCGTTGAATAAATATGGTCAGGCGCCACATACGCCAACGCTCCGACATCGTTGCCACCACCGATTGATGCCGGAAGGTTTGTCTTAGAAACCCAGCCGGTCGCTGAAACAGACCCCAGGGAGTCATTGTCTAAAATTATTTTTGCATTAGTCCCAGTTCCGCTTACAACCGTATTAGCCTGCGTTCCATTTCCAAAACCACCTCCGCTCGCCGTATTGTTCGGCGTGCTTGTGCTCACCGTCCCGTCATCGGTAAATGAAAATGAAGATGTTGCCAGTTTTATATCCGTCCCGATAACTAATCCGGTCGAAGAGGCTGAATAATATGTCCAGCCGCTTTGGTCGGTGGAATGGCTTGCGACCGACGCGCTGCCGCCGCCGGCCCATGAGGCTTGGGAGAAATTATAAGTAGCCGCGAAAATATTCGGAGTCTTGTTGAAAATCAATGAAGTGATCGTGCCGGTGATGATGGTTGCGGCTACAAGGAAAACAAGCCCTGAAAGGGAAAGTTTGGCAGTCCTGCCTTTGTGCCGTTTGTGCAGATCGAAAAGTTTCTGATAAAACTCGATTAAGATATCATGGTCGATCTGCTCGCCTCTTTCAATCTTTTTTTCTATATATTCAACATCGAATATCGTGTCATAACTGACATCAACGACAACAATATCCCTGTTTGTCTTCTGGAACTCTTCCCTTGTCTCGTTAAAACTTTCCTCAGGACTCTTGAACAATAAAATCAAAAAATACAAAATTTTCAGATAAATCAGGTTGAATATCAGCCTAAAAATCCTTAAAATCCCGATTTTTCCGATTCTGTTGTGGATCTCAGCAATCCTGAATTTCGTCTTGAAATAATGACGGGTCAAGAACGGCGTTATGTAGGGAATGGAAATATTGTCAAAATTCGCTATATAGATCAACGTCGCAATGGGAACAATGGAAACGATAAAAATCCCCAACCAATGGAAAAACATCCACAAAAGATAAACAATGGGGAGCGAAGGCGCAAGAGTGGCCAGAAATATGGCGATAGTCTTGCGTCTATTATTCAATTGTCCGAAGATTTGCATGGAAAAACTGAGCATGAATTATGAATCAGGAATCATGAATCATGGTTTTTATTTACATTCTTTTCTTTTTAATTTTTGCCCATAATTCCCAATTCATACTTCATGATTCAACAACTTTATTATACCAACTTTCCAACTTTTTACCAAATATTTTTTTCCTCTTCCGCAGTCCATAAAAATTGCTTTTTTTATCAACTTTAGTTAAGATGAATTAGAATTTAGAAATTATAATTTAGAATTTTCATTTTATGTCTTTATCAATCGGAATCGTCGGATTGCCAAATGTCGGAAAATCCACATTGTTCAACGCCTTAACAAAAAAACAAGTAGACGCCAATAATTACCCTTTCTGCACCATTGACCCCAATGTCGGCGTGGTTAAAGTGCCGGATAACAGGCTGGACGAACTTGCAAAAATCTCTAATCCGGAAAAAATACTTTATACCACGATAGAATTCGTTGATATTGCCGGATTGGTCAAAGGCGCTTCCCAGGGCGAAGGATTGGGTAATAAATTCTTGTCCCATATCCGCGAATGCGACGCGATCTGCGAAGTCGTCCGGGAATTCAAAGACAATGACATCATCCATGTCAACAATAAGATCGATCCGGAAGGCGACAGGGAAACAATCAATTTAGAGTTGATTTTTGCCGACTTAAGCACGGTTGATAAAACCTTGGCCCGAGTAAGCCGTGAAGCGCGAAGCGGCGATAAGGAGGCGGTAAAATTAAACGCGATTTTAGAAAAAGTAAAACAAGAACTTGAAAAAGGCAAGGCTGTGCGCGAAATCGAATTAGATGAAGAAGAAAGAAAAACATTGAAACCATTGAATCTTTTAACGATCAAGCCGATTATTTACGTCTTGAATGTAAAAGACGCGCCGGAGTCTCTGCCAACGGCTTGGGACGGAAAAATAATCCAGGTAAACGCAAAACTGGAAGCGGAAATCGCCGGCCTTCCGGAAGAAGACCAGGCTGAATTTATGAAAGAATTAGGCTTAGAGGAAAGCGGCCTGGATAAATTGATCCGCGCCTCCTACGAACTCTTGGGGCTGATCACATATTTCACGACCGGAAAAGTGGAAACCCGCGGCTGGACCGTGCGCAAAGGCGCAAAAGCCCCGGAAGCGGCCGGCGTAATCCATTCCGATTTTGAAAAAGGATTCGTCCGCGCGGAAATCATAAATTGGAAAGACTTTGTCGAAGCAGGCGGCGAAGCAAAGGCGAAGGAAAAAGGCGCGATCAGGACGGAAGGAAAAGAGTATGTCGTGCAGGATGGAGATGTTTGTAACTTCTTGATCAATAAATAAAAATTTAAAAAAACCGCCAGCATTTTGCTGGCGGTTTTTTTAAACTCGCATTGTCATTCCCGACTCCGATCGGGAATCCAGGGTAAGTCCGCAGGAAGATGATTATAGTAAATATTTTTTAAAAATCCACATTCGTGACGCTCATCCCTGGATCCCCGCTTTCGCGAGGATGACAATCATTAAAGCAAGCTCGCCCCGATCGCCCCCGCCATCGTCCCCAATTTCGCTTTCACGATTTTTATCTTTTGCGGGATAAGAGAATATTTTTCCGCTGTCTTTTTTACCTCTGGCATGAACAGGTCTCCGGAATTCACAACGCCGCCGCCGATGATTATCAGTTCCGGATCAAGAAGATTGATTATGCCGGCAAAAGACATGCCAAGCAAACCACCGACCTCCTGGAATATTTTTTCTGCCAGCACATCTCCTCTATACGCTTCTTCTGCCAGTTGGCCAGGATTATTCTGAGTTAATTTATGATAAGCATGCTCTAAATCCATCGCTTCTGTATTATTGATAATCGTATGTCCGATCTCATTGGCGGTGCAATGCGAGCCGTTATAAATTTCGCCATTCACCCACCAAGCGCCGCCTATTCCGGTCCCAAGCGTTACGCCAAAAACATTCTTCAATCCTTTGCCGGCGCCCGATTTCACTTCCGCCCGCAAAAAACAGCTGGCATCATTATCCATGGCAAATTCAAAGCCGAGCCTGTCTTTTAAAATCTTCACCAAATTCACTCCGTCCAAGATTGACAGATTCGGGCATTTCAAGATTTTTTCCCGATTATTTTCAAGGATTCCCGGGATGCCGATACCGATTTTCTGCACTTTCAGCTTATCGGTTTTTGCTTTCTCCAAAAGCGGATCGATCAGCGCTCCGAGCATGATGATAAAATGATCCAGATCGTCTTTCGGAGTCGCCAAAGTAAAGTCAGACAAAATATTTTTGCCATCAAACAAAACGCTCGTCATTTTCGTCCCCCCGACATCGATACCTATATAAGCCCTCTTCATAAAATTTAAAAATTAAAAATCAAAATGTAAAATTACAATGTAAAATTAAAAATAATCGGAAATCAATTTTTAAATAAAGCTGGATAAATATTAAAATGCACCCTACTGTTTTAATTTTGACATTTTAAATTGTAATTTTGCATTTTGAATTTTGCATTTTACATTTACCTCACCGCTGCCTCCGGATTGCTGAATAAAGTTCTTGCTGTATTCCATACTTCCGGATTGTTATTCTTCTCCTTCTCCCAATACCACCATTCCACTCCCCACAAATAAAACTCCCGGAAACCGGTCCTGCGGGCGAATTTCATCATATCCCTGAATTTTTCCAGGTCCATAGTCCTGTTACGGTCTTCCTGGGATAAATCCTGGAAAGGGATCGGGCCCCATGGCTCGGCCTGCAGTTCTATAACCACCCATTTCTCCGGTTCGGCAAAAAAATCAGCCAGGTTCTTTTTGATCCTGAAAAATGCCGGAGTGATCGGATAATGCACATATCTTTCCAGCTGTTTTGAATATGTATCGCGATACATCGTTGTCCCGAAAATGTCCGCCCGTTTCGCCGCGTTCACCCAAAGCGATAATTCTCCGGAATCGGTTACGACAATCGGCCTCGCGTCAAGCGAACGGACCAAAGCGATCTCCTCGTCAAGCAGATCGGAGTCAGGCTCGGGACAAATCCCGAAATAAGGCAAAAACGGCTCATTCTCAACCTGCCAGGCATAAATCGCCTTATTGTCTTTATATCTTAAAACAACCGCCTCTATATATTCGCGCACTTCCTTTTTCCTTTCCTCCCTGCCCATATCCAAAGACCAGCCCGGCCAATGGCATTCCGGCCAGCGGGGCAACCGTCCGCCCACCGCTAAAATGATTTCCGCGTTATTTTCCGCGGCCGTCTTTATCTGCCAATCCATATCATCCCAATAATAATTATTTTTCTGTCCCTCGATTTCATTCCAATATGCCGACAACCTGATTTTCTTGACTTTTAACTCCGTAAAAATGTCCGAATAAGTCTTTTTCCAGTCCAATCCTAAATTTTCCGCCTGTCTCTTGGAAAAAGTCACTCCGTATTCCAGTTCACTCCAATCATAAATGCGGCCGATGCTCAATAAAGCCAAAACTATTATCGCGCCCAAAAGACCGACAACCGATATTTTACCTATTTTTTTAATCATACCTGTTGATCACATTGAATATTTGATCAATCACGAAGCCCGCTATCGAGTAGGCCGCCAAGATTATGATTAGTCCGATAGCCGCCGCCTTGATCTGGCCGATCGCTTTTTCTATCTTTTCCGTGCTGCCCTGGGCTGTCATATAATTAAAGCCCGCGGAAATGATCAGGATAAGGAACACCAGCCCCAAAACTCCCAAAAATACTTTTATGAACCCGGCCGCCAGGATCCTTGGGTCTTTTTCCTGTCCCGAAGTTATGCCAAAAGCCTCGGAACCGATCGTCTCTATGCCGCCGTCCTTTGCCGTGTCCCACATGCTTGAAGCCGCCTGGATCGGCATTGGCCGTAAATTAAGCAATAAGAAAAGAGCAAAAAACAAACTTAAAAAATTTTTTTTAGCTGCTTGCATAATGTGTTATAATTAATTAGGATAGACTTTATTATATTATAGCTAAAATTTCATTATTAATAAACACGATGAGCCTGACAGTAAAAGTAGCGCACAACACATTGGTCCAGATAACCAGTAAAATCTCAACCTCTTTGATCGGGATTGCGGTTATCGCCGTCATTACCCGCTATCTGGGGCAGAACGGATTCGGACAATACACTACCATTTTAACATTTTTATCTTTTTTCGGCATAATCGCCGACCTGGGGCTGACCCTGGTTACCACCCAGATGATCAGCCAGCCCGACATTGATAAAAACAAGATTTTAAGCAATCTGTTCGGGTTAAGGCTGGTTACCGCCACCATTTTTCTCGGCCTCGCGCCTCTGGTCGTCTTTTTCTTCCCCTACGAAATGATCATAAAATTAGGTGTTGCCGTCACGACCTTATCTTTTTACTTTATCAGCCTCAACCAGATTTTCATCGGCCTGTTCCAAAAAGAGCTGCGCATGGATAAGGCGGTTATTTCGGAGGTCATCAGCAAAGCCTTTCTTTTGGCCGGCACAGTTATCGCCGTAAAATTAAACTACGGCCTTTTGGGCATAATGCTTGCCCTGACTATTTCCGCCGCCGTTAATTTTGCCCTGAATTTCATTTTTTCTTTTTCATTCGCGAAAATCAGAGTCAGATTTGATCGGGAAGTCTGGGCCGATATCGCGAAAAGGTCCTGGCCGCTCGCGCTTACCATATTTTTTAATCTTCTATACTTAAAAACAGACACGCTGATCCTTTCGCTGATAAAATCCCAAGCCGAAGTCGGTATTTATGGCGCGGCTTACCGCGTCATCGACCTGCTGATAACCATCCCTTTCATGTTCGCCGGACTGATCTTGCCGATAATGACTGCCGCCTGGGCGAAAAACAATACTGAGGATTTTAAAAACATCCTCCAAAAATCATTCGATGTCATCATAATAATCGCCCTGCCTATGCTCGTCGGCACCCAATTCGTCGCCGCCAAAACCATGGTTCTTGTGGCCGGGAATGACTTCGCGCTGTCGGGAATAATATTAAAAATCCTGATCTTGGCGGCCGGCATCGTATTCATCGGCACGATTTTTTCCCATGCCATCATAGCCATCAACCGCCAAAAATCCCTGATCTGGCCTTACTTTTTCACAAGCGTCACTTCCCTTGCCGGCTATTTCATTTTTATCCCCGCTTATTCTTATTACGGCGCCGCTTGGGTTACGATTTACAGCGAAGCGACAATCGCCCTGTTTACGGCTTACCTTCTCTGGAAATACGCGAAAATACTGCCTAATTTCAAAATATTTTCCAAAGCCCTTGTTTCCTCCCTGCTGATGGCCGCCGCGCTTTATGCCGTTTCGCTGGCCAATGACAATCTAGTCGCGCTTATCGCGGCAGGGACGCTATCCTATTCCCTGTCTTTATATTTATTGCGCGGCCTAAACTTCATATCTTTAAAAGAATTGCTAAGCCTGCCTAAAAAATAATAAAATCAACATGAAAAAAATACTGATTTCTTTCCAAAAAGACGATTCTCTGGATAAAACAATCAAGGGGCTTGAAGCAAAAGGGCACTCTGTCATATCTTTCCGCAAAAAACCGGACCTGGATCTGGAAAATCCGGTTATTCTGCTTCTATCCGTCCTGCTTTTTCCGATTATTTTCCTGTCCAATCTGCTCCGCCTTGCTTATCTGAAACAAAAATATAAGATCGACTCCTTGATCTGCCTTGATTGGTATGAAAAAATAATCCTTTCCCCTGCGGCCGATCTCTTGAAAATAAAAACAGTCTGGATCGAACTTCCCGGCGCGGATTTCAAAAAAATAAAAAAATCTTTATTGTTCTTTTACAAGATCAATAACAAAAGAAGAAAAATCGTCGTTTTTAACAAGCTGACGGAGCAGCAGCTGAATAAATCAGGAGTAAAAAGCGACATACAGCTGATTGCGCCCGCCATAAAATCTGACCAGCGCAGGCATCAGGAAAACATATATTCCGGATTGGCAAAAAACGGGACGCAATTCAATAAAAAATTCTTTGTAGTCGGGACTTTTTCAAGCCTGAACAAAGGCCAGAACATCGAAACATTATTCCAGGCGATCAAGATCTGCACGGAAGTCATCCCCAATATCCAATTGATAATCGTCGGAGAAGGAGAGGAAAGGAAGAACTTAAACTGGCTTGCTAAAAAAATGGGGATTGACGGCCTGGTCTGGATAGTCAGCGAACAGGGACAGGCCCGCAAATGGCTTGACAATTTCGACATATTCGTGGTAAGCAAGAAGATCTTCAGGCTGTCTGACTTAGAAATGATTTTAAAGGGAATGGCGGCTGGAATACCCATAATCGCCCCTTCCGATTCCGGACTTGAAGAAATCATCGAAGACAGCAGAAACGGCTATCTGGTCGACCCCGGAAGCAGCGAATTGTTCGCGAGACAGATAATGAAGCTGGGGCAAGACGAACGGCTCCGCCTTAAATTAGGACAAATTGCGAAAGAAAAAGTCGAAGAACTATTTACTTTAGAAAAGCAGATCAAGAGTATTGAAGAGATAATATAAGATCTTCATACTGTCATCTCGAGCGAATGCGAGAGATCTCGTTAGAAGCGCTTGCCGAGATTTCTCACTCGCTGTTCGCTCATTCGAAATGACATACACTATCATATGAAAAAAATCACAATAAAAGCAGAAGACACTGGCAAATGGTTAGATGTCTTCTT
>CAYHWE010000034.1:0-10338 GCA_964360445.1 uncultured Gammaproteobacteria bacterium
CGCAATCCTGGCGGATAATAGAGACTGATTCGGTTGCGGCTTGGGCTTTGAATTTGGCATAAAACAAAAAGCCGGCTGAACCGAATAAAAATATTGCCGCAAAAAATGCGAGCAATAGCTGATGTTTTTTGTTCTTGATTATCCTATCCATAATTCAAGTAAATCTTATTTTAATTTTAGCATAAATCAATACGATAGAAAATAGACACAAAAAAACAAGCCAAACCGATTATGGTTTAGCTTGTTCTATTTTTTATCCGATCTTATTTGATGATAAACGGAGGCAGGATGAAAATCCAACGATATGCGTCCAGGTGCTTTGATATCTTCAGATACGCGCTGTCGCTTTCAGCTACCGTAATCTTCTTATCAGTCACCAGCTGATCCAGATGCGCTTTGATTTTTACCTTTACATTGTCCTTGAAACTGCTATTCGTATAACCGTAGCTCTTTATAATATCCTCCATTTTTTCCTTATTCTGCAATTTGCTCTTAAGGGTGCTTGTGGAGATATTAAGAGTTTCCGCGTATGATTCAAAGACTTCCGGTCCTATGATATTGGCTTTCGGGATGCCGAACATATCAGGCTGCGGACGTGGATGCGGGCGATGTTTTATCGCTACGGAATGACGACGCGGCTGGATGCTATGCCCCGTATGGGCAAAAGCGGTATTAGGCGCGAAGGCGATTCCGACTCCGAGGGCGATAACCGCCAATGCGATGATTTTTGCTGTCTTTTTCATAGTGTAGAAAATAAATTATAATTGACCTTTTAAGCGCAGGCTTTTGGGTCTGATACATATAATACAACCGTCCTGATCGTTTTATTTCATTTCCGGCAATAATGGGGGCATCTGCCTCATCGGCTGGCCATGTCTTAATCCCGGAGGCAGATTATTTATCCGCTGCTTCAGCATAAAAGCTCTTTTTTCATCCATCGGCTTGATGCTCCTGGCGTGGAATCCTTCTCCCCTGTCCCGTCCGGCCGCGACGATATAATCCCCTTCTTCTATGTCATCCATATCATCATTGATCCTTATGGCTTTTATTCCATGCGGAGTCGATACGATAAGATTTCCGTCTTTTATCTCCTCGACTTTACCGACGACTCCGAAACGTTGCTCCATATCTTTCCGCCCATAAAAAGGTTTTAAGATAAAACTTTCTTTCCTGCCGTCATCAACTCTCTCCTCCAAAACCTTGTTCACGCCGCTCCAAGCCATAATGCTTCCGCCGGAAACGACAAAGATGATCAGCGCAGCCGTTATGTAAACAAAAGATCTTTTATAAGAAACATCATATTTTTTAAGAAGGCAGGCCGCAAGAATCATGAACGCGATAAATCCGATAACCCAAAGATAAGGAAATGATTCGAGAAAAGCCAAAGCTCCGCCGCTTCCGAGACTCAGATACGCCAAATATCCTGATGACTTGATGTAAAACATGGCCAGGTTAAGAAAAAATACGGCTGACAGGACGGAAAGGGTCAGACCGCCGCCAAGCCCGAGTTTCTCGGCCAAAAAAATATATTTTGAGCGCAGCCTGATATGGCCGCTTTTTATTTCGGCCATTATCCTTTCTTCCAGTTTTACTTCTTTATTATTTTCCATAATTGTCATATACATTTTTCACCGCTTTCTTGCCGCGGAAGATCAGCGTCCCGACCGTGCTTACCGGAACGCGCAAAATATCGCTTATCTCCTCATACGATCTTTCCTCAAAAAAGTAAAGGATCAACGGTTCGCGGTATTTCATATCGACTTTCTCAAGGCACTCCGCCACCATTTCTTTAAGGACCTTCTTATCAATCATATCCTCCAGTCCGTCGCCCTTATCCGGCAGGCTGAAAGCGACATCTTCAAGCGGCACTTTCTTCTCCCTGGAGATCTTCTTGATATGGTTTACCGCTTCATTGTGGGCTATCCTATAAATCCAGGAGGAAAATTTTTTTTCAGCATCAAAACCATATAAATTCTTATATGCTTTTATGAATACATTCTGCAGGATATCTTCCGATTCAGCCCGGTCTCCGCACAGACGAAAAAGATAGTTAAACAGCTTATTCTGGTAACGTTTCACTATTTCGCCATACAGATCGATTTTCCCATCTCTGATTTCACAGATCAATTGTTCATCGCTAAGATTGCTCAATTCCATACTAGGATGATTATTATACAATCTGATGCCTGGCTTTATTTCACCCAAAATTCTTTTTTCAGCTCTTCGTCATCCTCCATTTTCTTCTCCTCAATCTTCTCTTTCGCCTTTTCCCTTAATTGAGCCAGATCAAAATCATCCAGTTCAGCGCTCCTTTTTTCAAGATATTCTTTCGTATTCATGTCCGGATTCTCGATCACTTCGCTTAAGAGCACATCAAGGATCGCCCCGATCTTCGGTCCCGGCGCTATCCCTAAAAGTTTAATCAGGTCATCGCCGTTGACCTTCAGCATCTTGGCAGAGATCGGATGCTGGCGCACTTTCTCTATCATATATTCAAGATGGCGCAGCTTATACGGTTTTGCTTTCGGTACTCCCGACCCCAGCCTGTCTGCGATCCTAAGGTCGATCAGGTCTTTCAGATTTTCCTCGCCGACTTTTACGATCAGCCTTCTGACCGAGCTCTCAGTCACCTCGCCCACATTGTAATAGAACATGTGGTTGCGGACCAAAAGGCTTACTTTATCAATGTCTTCGTTGGAAAATTTCAATCTTTTCATTATCTTCTCGGTCACTCTCGCTCCGATGAAATCATGGTTGTAAAAAGTAGCCCCGCCATCGATTATCCTTTTAGTTTGCGGCTTGGCGATATCGTGCAAAAGGGCTGCGAATCTTACCCGCCAATCTTTGCTCGGACAATATTTCAAAGACAATAAAGAATGCTTGAAAACAGTATGGATGTGGTGTTTTGCCTGCTCGACCCCGATCCCTTTTTCAAGCTCCGGAATCAGGTATTGCAGCAGCTTGAAATCATGGAGCATCATTATGCCTTCGTAGGCCCTGTCTGATTGCAAAATTCTAACAAGCTCGTCGCGCAATCTTTCATTGGAAATGAATTTTATGCTGCCGGCCAGTTTCACGATCGCCCTTTCTGTTTTCGGCTCGATGCTGAATTTAAGCTGGCAAGAGAATCTGACCGCCCTCATCATCCTCAAGGCATCTTCTTTGAATCTATCCGTCGGCTCGCCGACTGCCCGAACAACTTTTTTATCCAGATCTTTTCTTCCGCCGAATAAATCAACTAACTCATATTTCTCGCCATCAATTTCTATTTCTTCGCTTCCGGCTTCCGGCTTCTTATCCGCCGCCCTGCCGATTGCCATAGCATTAACAGTGAAATCACGCCTCTCTAAATCCCTGTCCAGCCTATCTTCGAATGTAATCTGGTCGGGATGGCGCCTATCGCTATAACCCTGTTCAGATCTATACGTGGTAACCTCTACAACATATTCAGTTTCTTCCTTTTCATTCTTTACCGGAACGATTACGGTTCCGAAAATATTTTCATATTTGCCTTCCGGGAAAACTTCCAATATATCATCCGGCCTGGCGCTGGTCGTAACATCCCAGTCCTTCGGCTCGACCCCGCGCAAAAAATCGCGGACGCAGCCGCCAACGATATATGCTTCGAATCCCGCATTTTCTAATTTTTCCAATATTTCCTGTATGTATTCCGGTATGACCATATGCGGAAATTATATTATATCAGCGCTTTTAAGTCAAAGCGTAATTTTAGATAAAAAAAGGAGCGGTGCCTTTATCAGACACGCGCCCCGGTGTATTTCCTTCAAACATCTAAAAAAAATTTTTCAGACGTTTAAGGATTTCTTCGCGGATTGATATCGCTATCACCACGAAGAAAAGAAGAAAAGGCCCTAACGCCATTGCTAAGTCTTCCATCTTGACCCCCTTTTTTTCATTATTGTTTTAAAAAAGCCATCAAAAGTGTCATTGAAATAAGCCAAAATGACACAACATTAGCAACAAAAAATGCGCTTTCCATATAACAACCTCCTTATTGTAGGTTGCACATATATATCACACATTTGTATAAATATATTATATCACATTATGATATATTTGTCAATAGTGATGGATGCCCTATTTCATGATAGCATAAAATCATGGAAACAATCTACATATTCGGCAATCCCCTCCTGTCTTTCGACAGTCTGCCGATCCAACTCATACCTGACCTGCGGAAAGAATTTCCCGGATTCAATTTTGTTTACAAGGACCCGAATGAAAATCTGCATCCGGAAAATGGCGAATTGATCATTATAGATACGGTTGTCGGCCCGGACGAAGTTATTGTCTTGAATGACACGGACAAGATAGAATCAAGCCCGTCCGTCTCGATGCATGATCTTGACCTTGGATTTAATTTGAAATTGTTGCAAAAAATCGGTGAATTAAAAAAAATAACAATATTCGGCGTGCCGGCAGGAATGGATAAATCCGAAGCGCTGAGACAATTGATCAATCGAATACAAGCGTTATGAGTTATGAGTTATGCGAATTACTTCCAATGTATCTTTAAAAAATGCGAAGCGCAGGACATGCAAGGATCATAGGCTCTTATCAGTTTTTCCGCGCTCTTCTTGATCTGTATTTCCAACTCCTCCTTTGACGGATTCGAAGCGCAAAGATCATTAACGATCTGTCTTACATCCTCGCGCATATTGACCAGATTCTGCGCGGTCGGAATGACCAGATTGACGTAATCCACTTTTCCATTCTTGATCCCGACCCAATAATACAAAGTACCGCGCGGCGCCTCGATAACGCCGACTCCTTCTCCGTCCAATTTAGCCGGTTTGATCGGAGCCTCTTTCTTGAAATCAGTATTTTCTAACAGCTCGATCGAGTGATCGATGCAATGCATGATTTCGATCGCTTGCGCTAAATTATTATGGTAGACATTTTCAGACGGGAAAAACGCAAGATATTTCTGCATCTCTTTCTTGGTATCCGCGTGCAAACTGTCCTTATTCAAATTCAGTCTGGACAGGGCACCGACCATGAATTCCTTACCCTCGAAATCAAAACTGGTCGCTTGGGAATACGGCAAAATCACCTTATGCAAATGATCGGCGAATCCGCTTTCTTTGATCACTTCTCCGGTTGAACTCTTAATATCGCCTTCTAAAAATGAAAAATCAGACGGAGCCAAAGCGACGAAATTAGTCTTTCTTTTTAACTCCCAATCGCATTTGTAAAAAATTTCCGCCAACTCCATGACAAATCCCCTGACACTCCTTAACTCATCGACAACCGCTTTTATTTTCGTCTTATCGACCTCATTCGAAAATCCGCCGACCTGCTCGAAAGGAGCATGTACCGCCCTGCCCGCAACCAGGTTGGATAAATTATTTCCCGCTTCTTTCACGTGCAAAGACTGGTGGATAATTTCTTTGTTCACCTCTGCCAAATCTAAAACAGAATCAACATCATACAGGTCAGGCAGGACAAAAAAATATAAATGCAAAGCATGGTCGCGGATCATCAAGCTATACATAGTCAATTTCCTTAAGATCATCGTTTGTTCAGTCGGCTTGATATCCAAAGCTTTCTCGATAGCCTCGATGCAGCCGGTAAGATGCGCGATAGAGCAGGTTCCGCAGATACGGGAAACAAGCTGGGGCACGCTATTATATGATTGCTCCTGCACGGCCTGGCTGAAAAAGCGTTTGTTTTCCATGACCTTCAAAAATACATTCCTAACCTTCCCATCCCTGATCTCGATATCCAGATCGGCATGGCCTTCTATTTTTGAAATCTTATTGATACTGACATCTAAATCACAACTATGCATAGGATTTAATTGAGCTTTGTCATTTCGAATGAGCGGCAGCGAGTGAGAAATCTCGGCAAACGCGCTGGATGAGATCTCTCGCATCCGCTCGAGATGACAGTAAAATTTTTAAAACTTAATTTATTTTAGATACTTTTCAAAAACCTCGACAAATTTCTTCTCATCGATCGGGCAGCCCATGATCTGGTCGTCCACTTTTACGACATCTTTTAACGCCAATGCTTTAGGAAGAAAATGGTATTCCTCCATATGGCCCTTGATCTCGGCTAATTGTTTTGCGTTGAATCTATTCCTTTGTCCGGAAGGAACCGTGGTGACAGCGCAAGTTCCCATAGCTATGACTGTCTTAGAATTCGCCCTGATTTTTTCTAAATCCTCTTTATCCTTTTGGCTTGTCACAACCCCCTCGATCAAAGCCACATCCAAGTCCTTGATTTCAGTCTTATCTTTTATCGATAAGAAATAAACCCATTCGACTTTCTCCAGCCATTCCAAAAGCTTTTTATTGAATATCTCCGTAAGATAGATGCTGCACCCCTCATCGCAGGTCAGGGAAAAAACGCCGACGCGCTTCTTTCTGCCATGATAATAAGCCCTTCTTATCAGCCATCTCGCTGACAATAAAAGCAGGATCAAACCGGAAGCGGCAAAAATGATGCTGATAGTATTTTCAAACTGATCAGCAGAATATAAGAACAACGCTATCAGCAAAAAGAAAGAACCGCTTATCGCTAAAAAAATAATGAAATTATTTTTGTGTTTTTTTTCCTCCATATATTTGAATTAAAAATATAAATCCCTATCCCCCGCCGCTATCATTTTCATCCTTACGAGCGTCTGCTTCTTGACATCCTCATCTGTTATTTCATCCAGATATTTATTAACGATTGCTTCGCTCAATCCTTTGACTGTTTCCGACGCGTAATCTTCTAAATATTCCTTGAAAGTCAGGATCGCATTCGGCCGGCAAAAGTTATGGATATCGCCCGGCTTAGCTATGTTCATGAAAGTCTCGCCTGTCCTACCTTTACGATAACATGCTGTGCAAAAACTTGGAAGAAATCCTTGCCTCAAAAGGCTTTCCACCATCTGGTCTGTCGAACGATGATCTTGGGTGTGGAATTGAGCGAGTTCCTCTTCTTTGCCATATCCGCCCGGAGAAGTCCTTGATCCGGCTGATGTCTGGGAAATACCGATTTCAAAAGCTTTCGCTCTGACTTCCGGACGCTCTCTGGTCGAAATGATCATACCGGTATATGGAACGGCTAATCTCAAAATAGCGATTATTTTCAACAACTCATCTTCGCCGACGCTGTACTCACTTTGCATCGTAACCGTATCAGCCGGCTGGAAGCGAGGAATAGAAATCGTGTGCGGACCGACTCCGTGTTTTTTATCCATATACTGCGCGTGAGAAACCAATGCTAAAACTTCAAATCTCCAATCATAAAGCCCGAATAAAACGCCGATTCCGACATCATCGATCCCGGCTTCAAAAGCGCGGTCATGCGCGAATAATTGCCTTTCGTAGTCCGCCTTAGGTCCTTTGTGCATTTTATCATAAGTATCGCGATGATATGTTTCTTGGAATAATTGATATGTGCCGATTCCGATTTCTTTCAATTTTTTGTAATCTTCTACGTCGGTTGCCGCAATATTCACATTCACCCTTCTTATCTCTCCGTTTCCAGATTTTGTACTATAGATAGTCTTGATGACATCAATGACATAATCGATCGCATTCATGGTCGGATGCTCGCCAAACTCGAGTAACAATCTTTTATGTCCCATATCAATCAGAATCTTTACCTGCTCTTCAACTTCTTTCAAGGTCAATTTTCTTCTCGGAGTCAGATTGCGGCAATGGAATCCGCAATACTCACAATCATTAATGCAATAACTCGAGGCATACAAGGGCGCGAATAATACCAAACGCTCGCCATAAATTTCTTTCTTGATCTTTCCCGCAACTTCAAAAAGTTTTTCCATCAATTCCGGTTCATCCGCATTAATCAAGCAACCGATTTCCTCCAACTCCAGC
The DNA here is from genome assembly GCA_964360445.1 of uncultured Gammaproteobacteria bacterium. Taxonomy (GTDB): domain Bacteria; phylum Patescibacteriota; class Patescibacteriia; order Patescibacteriales; family JAKAJF01; genus CAYHWE01. The sequence continues at coordinate 7,854 of CAYHWE010000034.1, forward strand.
CCCTTCATCTTTTCCGCCTTAGCTAAAACCTCCAAAACCTTTTCCCGGCCTGGATTTTGCGTATCATTTAAAATACTGAATATCTTTTCTTCATCGATTACGTTCTTGACTAAATTCATAAAATTATATCTTATTTTTTTCTAACTCTTTAAGCATATTATCTTCTATCATTTTATAACTTTCCTCATATTTAAACAAACCATATTTCTCCCAAATACTATTCTTATCAAAAAACCTATTATCATAAATCCTGTATTCTGAACGATATTTTTCCGGAGTAAGGTTGAACATCAAAGAATTGGCTCCGGCAAAGAACGCTCGTTTACGTCCATCCTCGCCAGCCAAAGTTTCTAAGGCAGTTACAACCGGAATGCGCGCGTATTTCATGATCAAGCGCAAGACGGCAATCATCTTAAAATTCATTTCCGGATCGCCATGCGGTTCATTTGCAAAAGGCGTATTCTTTCCCGGAACAAACGGCCCCATCGAAATCATGTTCGCCCATTTTTTCATCATCAAAATGTCATCCGCTAAATCCTCGACTGTCTGGCCAGGCAAACCGATTATTGATCCGGTGGCGATATAATAACCGAGCTCTTTCATGAACTCCAGATGCTCAAGGCGATTCCCTAAATTCTTATTAGCGCCTCCTCCGTCCGAATGGATCTTGTTAAACAATTCCGGATTCGAGCTTTCAAACCGGAAAAGCGCGCCTGAAGCTCCCGCCTCTTTCATCCGCTTGTAACAATCATATCCGCGCTCACCGACACTCATCAAGACAAAAGCCTTGCAGCCGGCTTTGATGCCGCGAACGATATCAACCAACATGTCATCCGTATAAAAAGGGTCTTCGCCGGATTGCAGAACTAAAAGCTTGTAGCCTTTTTGATGCACGGCATCCAAGGCAGTTTCAATGATTTCCGGAACGCTCATCCTATATCTGACAGCGCCATCATTATCGCGCCTAAGTCCGCAATACGAACAATTATTCTTGCAATAATTGGAAAACTCAATGATCCCGTGGATACAGATAAAGTCTTTGATATAAGTTTTCCTGACTACGTTAGCTTCGGAAAAAAGCGCTTCCTTTTCTTCTCCTTCTGTGTTCAGTAAATAAATTATTTCCTCTTTAGTGAGCTCGCGGATATTCGAAGTCTTGATAATCTCCTGGAATTTATCGCTTAATTTTGAAATATCGATAGTTTTGTTATTTTCCAAAAATCGCAACAATTCAAAAGCATCATCATCGGAGATTTTTTTAATCGCCAGGTCATTGACATATAAAATCCAATCGCCGATTTTCAATGGCAAAACAAAGGAGATGTTAACTTCCTTAACATCTCCTCCGCTATCGATTTTAGCTGTTTTTTTGTCTTCGTTAATTTCAATAACTTTAGCCGGAATGGTCAAACACATAGCTTCTAAATTATGGATTAAACTTCTTTTAACTATTGACTATTTTAAAAAAGTATGCTACATTGCGAACCTGCCCTTTTGTAAAAACTGATAACCGAGGAGGTGGGATATGTCTACTGCCGCTGCGACGACAACTGTTGCTCTGCAAAATGGCATTGTCGGAATCTTGGATTATTTAAAGAGAGTATGGGCTGAATTCTGGCGCGAAGAAATTTATTATGCAAGAATAATGCATGAAACCGGACTGGAAAAACTTAGCGCTTTAACGCTTCGTATCGCGCGGGAAAGAGCTAAGGGAGTGACAATGCATGCCGGTGGCCAAGAAGTAATCCAGGAACTCTCGAAAGAACTCTCATTGCCAAAAAGATTCATAATTATGTTCTGGTGGAGCATGCTAAGTAACTTCGATGATTATTACTGATGAACCCACCCCTCGCTATGCGGCCGTTCACACGAATGGCCGTTTTTCTTTGTTAAAAATCAAATCAGCTTTTTCTTCATTATATACTCGCATAAATCCGCCAGACGGCTTGAATATCCCCATTCATTATCATACCAGGAAACGACTTTTACCAGATCGCCGTCAATGACTTTTGTCAAAGATAAATCAACGATTGAACTAGCCGGATTGCCGACAATGTCGGTTGAAACGATCGGCTCGCCTGTCGCCTCTAAGATTCCTTTCAATCTCGCGCTCTTTGCCGCCTTCGCAAACGCTTTGTTTACGCTGGCTTCGTCAGTCTTTTTCTCGGTAACATAAACTATATCGCAAATCGATCCGACCGGAGTCGGAACGCGCAAAGCCATGCCGTCAATCTTATTTTCCAGAGATGGGATCGTTTTTGCGACCGCTTTTGCCGCGCCGGTTGTTGTCGGGATGATATTTAACGCCGCCGCCCTCGCCCTTCTTAAATCTTTATGCGGGCCGTCTACAAGATTCTGGTCGGCGGTATAGGAATGCGTCGTTGTCATTATCGCTTTTTTGATGCCAAAATTATCTTTGATTACCTGCGTTACCGGCGCCAAACAATTTGTCGTGCAGGAAGCCATAGAAACGATCTGGTCGCCT
>CAYHWE010000035.1:0-9445 GCA_964360445.1 uncultured Gammaproteobacteria bacterium
GGAGCGCCGCCCTGTCCAGCCCTGTCCAACATGATCATATTTTCAGCTATGATCTCAGTGCGATATTTTTTCACTCCGTCCTGGCCGACCCAATCCCTTGTCTGCAGCCTGCCCTCAATATAAACCTTCGAGCCTTTATGCAGATACTGGGCGCAGATATCAGCAAGCTTTCTCCAAGCAACAATATTATGGAACTCAACTTTTTCCTGTTTCTGCCCGGACTGGTCGGTCCAAACATAGCTGGTCGCCACTGAGAATGAAGTTACATTCGCCCCGTTCCCCGTAGTCCTTACTTCAGGATCCCTGGTTAAATTGCCGATAATCATAACTTTGTTCAGATTCATATGTTTTTTTGAAATCCATCCGGCTTTAGCGGATTAATTTCTGTTAATTTTCAAAGCTTAAAAGAATTGAATATTTTAAAGAAGGCTGTCTGTGTCCAAAATCTTGTCCAATTTATCATCTAAATCGGTTAAGGTGATCTTATCTTTGTCTTTATCCTTATCTTTTTCTTTCATCTTTTGCTCTACCACTTCCTCTTTCGGAGCCTTGGCCGCTATTTTTTCGGCAATTTTCTTCTCTCTTTCGATTTCTTCCGCCGTCTTTACTCTCTTTGATACGATCTGATGGCGTAAAACATCAGAAGACATCCTTAAAAAACGATCAACTTTGGCCAAATTTTCTCCAGCCAGATCAAATTCAACCAAGCCATAATAGCCATGGTAAAAATTATTGATCGGGTAGGATAAACGTCTTTTGCCCCAATCCTCTGCCAAGGTGATATTACCTCCGTTGTCAGAAATAATCTTGTTGATCTTTTCCGCGATCGGTTTGACTTCTTCCTCTGTGAATTGGTTGGAAATCATATACAACAATTCATAATGAGGGATCTTTGATGACTTTGTTTTTGACATAAAAACACGAATGAAACGGATTAGAACCGATATGGCCGATTTAATCCGAGTGTTAATTATTGAATTAAAATTAAAAAAACTCCCGGTATTCTTTACAAAAAGACTCTTCGGGAGTTTTGGAGAATACCTTTCCCGCCTTATACCGACGGGATTGCCCTGAAAATAGGGTTGTTGGGAAGGTTTATATTTAATTGATAATAGCACTATAACACAAGACCCTAAAAATTGCAAGAGTGGTAATTTTGTGTTACTATAAATGAAATTATGAAATATTTCTTCTGTTTAGGCACAAATCAGACCCTTTCCATAGCTGAAATAACGTCAGTTTTAAAGGAGTCAGGCTCATGGCAAATCGCCAATGAGCAAATTTTTATTTTGGAAAATGAGGCCATAAATGCCCAGGATTTAATAAGAAGACTGGGCGGAACAATCAAAATCGGGATTATTGAGAAAGAAATCAACAGGCATCAAATCCTTAAAAATTTCCAGAATCTGCTGGATCTTAAGCATATCCAGGACAAATTCAAATTTGGCATCTCCCATTATGGCAGAGGCAAATTAAATATCCGCCCTTTGGGCATGGAAGTAAAGAAATACCTGAAAGAAAACGGCAAAAGCGCAAGATGGGTAATCAGCAAAGAGCCGACTCTTTCGAGCGTAGTTGTCGAGCAAAATAAATTGACTGGCAAGGGCATCGAATTTGTCTTAATTTCCCATCCGACAAATCCGGAAAGATACTTTGTGGGCAGGACTCTAGCCGTACAGCCTTTCAAAGAATTATCATTCCGCGATTTCGGGAGGCCGGCAAGAGATGATTATTCCGGTATGTTGCCGCCAAAACTTGCCCAAATCATGATCAATTTATCAGGAGCAGATTACAAAGACAAGATCCTGGATCCTTTTTGCGGATCCGGCACGGTAATCATGGAAGCGCTGTTAATGGGATATAGCACTGTCTTAGGCAGTGACATTTCAGAAAAGGCAATAAATGATACGAAGAAAAATACTGAATGGGTTAAAGACAATTATCAATTATCAATTATCAATTATCAATTTTTTAAAAAGAGCGCGACTGAATTGTCTGATATTTTCACACAAAGCTCTATCGGCGCGATCGTAACTGAGCCATATCTTGGCCCGCAAAGAGGAAATGTGAATGTTGCGCAGACTGCTAAAGGCTTAGAAAAATTATATTCAGACAGCTTGCTTGAATTTAGAAATATCTTAAAGCCGGGTGGAAGAATAACCATGATCTGGCCCATCCTTTCCTCCTTCAGGCAACAAGTTTTTTTAAATCCAAAATTACACGGACTTAAAATAATAAATCCGATCCCGGAAAAGATAAGAGACAACAGGATCATGAAGCTAACAGGCCGTTCAACGATGATTTACGGCCGCGAAGGACAAAAAGTTTGGAGAGAAATCGTAGTATTGGAGAAATAAAAAAGGCGAGGCGTTCAGTCCTCGTCTTTTTATTGAGGGTTGATTTGGGCCCTTGTTGCCCTTTCCCTCCAGCCGATTTTTTCTGCTATCCGATTGCCTATCCAAGCAGCAAAAGCGCACCTGGATTCCGGAAAAACCTTTTTAAAATACTCCTGATATGTTTCCTCTGTGATTTCCCCTCTACGGCAAGCCGTAGTCTTTTTTGCGATTAAACGATCCGGGAAATTGATTTTAATATATTCATCATACCCTTCCTGCGTGATTCGACCATGAAAATATTTAGAGGCTATTTCCAGGTCTGCATCAGCCAATTCATCGGGGTTGATTTCCTCGAAATGGACATCAGCTTTTTCAGCTTTAAGTTTCCAAAGAACTTTTCTCGCCTCCTCAGCCTCATGCTGATGGAAGTGGTCCAGGCCTCTGTTCGGCATGCTCTCACCTCCCATATATTTTTCTTGCTCGTTTGAATAAGCAAATCGCATTGGCATAATTTAATTACATTATACTCCTTTCTTAAATAAATAAAAACAGAGGCTCAAGCCTCTGTTTTTATTTATCATATTACTTCGTAATTATCTTGTCGATCAATCCGTACTTTCTCGCTTCTTCCGGATTCATGAAATAATCGCGGTCAGTATCTTTTTCCAAGGTGGCTATCTTCTGTCCTGTGTGCTTGGCTAGAATCTGATTAAGCTTATCCTTTGTTTTTAAGATATGCTCAGCCATAATTTTGATATCAGTTGCCTGACCCTCTCCTCCGCCCATGACCTGATGGATCATTATTTCACTGTTTGGCAAAGAAAATCTTTTACCTTTGGCGCCGGCCGCTAAAAGCACCGCGCCCATACTGGCGGCAATACCGACGCAAATAGTAGATACGTCCGCTTTGATATACTGCATAGTATCATAAATCGCCAAACCGGCGGTAACCGAGCCGCCCGGGGTATTGATATAAAACTTGATATCTTTGTCCTTATTTTCAGCGTCAAGGAATAAGAGCTGCGCGATGACAATATTGGCGACATGATCCGTAACCGGCTCTCCTAAAAACACGATCCTGTCCTTGAGCAATCGCGAATAGATATCATAGGCGCGCTCTCCGTAAGTTGATTTTTCTATGACTGTCGGTATTAATGGCATATATTCAATTTACAATTATCAATTTTCAATTGAATACTTGTAAAAATATTAAATTATAATCAAACTTTATAATAACATAAATAATTCATAAATTCAACTGGCTCAATTTCAATAGCAAACTAATCATTGATAATTAGACTATCCTCCACTGGCCATTCACATCCTCTAACTTGCCTTCAATGACAAATCCGGCCGCCTTGGAATGTCCGCCTCCGCCTAGGGCGATCGCTAGCGGCGCGATGTCCGCTTTTGCCGACCTTATGCTTCCCTTGATCAGCCCGCCCGGCTTTTCAAATAGGATCAAAACTCCGGTAACTTCCTGCAAATTGCTCAAAAAATTAGACATACCCTCAAGCTCTTCATCGCTTACTCCTTCCGCATCCGCGAGGGTCAAAACCGTAAAAGCCAGATTGTATTCTTTGTTTATTTCTAGCCGCGCCATTGCCGCTCCCCAAGCCTTAAGTCCGGACAGACTTTTATTGCGCCAAGTCTTTTCCATGATGCGCGGCAATTTCGCCCCTCGTTCCAGCATTTCCGATGAAATCTGCATCGTCTTGTCTGTCGTTGCCGGAAAAAGAAAATTCCCCGTATCAACGGAGATGCCGGTCAAGATCGAATCTGCCACATTCTTATTTATCCTGATTTTATTCGCTTTGAAAAAATCAAAAATCAATTCTGTCGTGGAGGCGGCTTGAGGGTTTTTTATCTCCAGATCGGCCCAATCATCTATCTTCGGATGATGGTCTATGTTTATTACAAACTGATTCTTCCTCCTGTTTCGTATCTCGTCAATCAGCCTTGTCCTCCTGATATCGCCACAATCAAAAACAATAACAAGGTCGTAATCGGAAAAATTGAACTTGCTTTTATCGGTTTCGATTTTTTCAACATGAGACAAGAAGCTGAAATTTGCCGGCGCCTTGTCAGCGCAAAATGCAAAAAAACTTTTCTCTAAGCCGATCAACAAGTCCATCATGGCGCAAATCGAACCAAGCCCGTCTCCGTCCGGCTTTTCATGGGTCACCAAGAAAATATTGTCCGCTTCTCTTATTTTGGCGTATATTCGGTTATATAAGACATTTACGCTTGTGCTCATAATTTAATCCCTCTAACCCTCCGCCAGCTGGCAGATTAAAGAGTGCTAAAATTTCAGTGCAATCACGTGCTAATCAGTGGTTCAGACATTTATAACAAAAAAAGAGGGGCTTTGCAACCCCTCTTAATTATTCATTCTCTTTATTTATCTCATCAAACAATTTATCTATTTTCGCCGCTTCTTTTTCCGTATCGTCAAATGCCCAATTGAATTTAGGCACAGTCCTCATCTTTATTTCCTTACGCAAGACACCGGCGAACATCCCGCTTGAAGAACGCAGTCTCTTTAAAGCCGTTCCAGCCAAATTCTCCGGTAAAATTGAAATGCCGATTTTAGCGTATTTCAAATCCGGAGAAACCTTTACATAGGTTATCGTAATCATTCCCTCTTCCAAGGGTATTTCACGTGAAATCAGGGATCCCAGTTTTTCTCTTAATAATTCATTTACTTGTTCAATTCTACGTGACATAATTATATCTTCTTATAAACTTTCTCTTCTTTATAAAATTCCAGGATGTCTCCGATTTCGATAACCGGATCACCTTCATATTTGATACCGCATTCCTGGTCCTGCTCAACGATTTTCACATCCTGTTTGCCTGACTGCAGCTTGGTCAGCTTGCCTTGCGCGACAAACTCTTTGTCACGGACAACCGTAATAAAGCTGTCAGCCTCAACCTTGCCCTCGAGCACCTTGCCGCCCAGGATCTGGCTTTTATGTTCAGTCCTGAATATCGCCAAAACCTTCAATCTTCCCAAATCGACTTTCTTGATTTCCGGCGCGACCAATGCCTGCATCTGCGCTTTTATGTCATTGATCAGATCATAAATAATGCTGAATTTCTTAATAGCAATATTCTTATCGCGAGCCAATCTTTCGATCTGGGGAGTGGTTTTTACATTGAATCCTAAAATTTGGGCACCCGTCGCTTCCGCGCGAGTGATATCGCTATCGCTGACATTACCCAACCCCCTATGGATAATTTTTACTTTAACCTCTCCGGTGTTGATTTTCTCCAAAGATTCTTCGATAGCCTCTGCTGAACCGAGCACATCGCTCTTGATGATCACATTCACCTTCTTCACGTTTTCATCTTCACCTGCTTCTTTCGCGACTGACGGCCTATGAGAGGCGACCCCTTTGATATTTTTCATTTTCATTTTTTCACCATCGCCAACAGCCAATATATCGCCGACGCTCGGAGCCAATTTCAAACCGATAATTTTCGCCGGCGTGGAGGGGCCCGCCTCCTCTATGTTTTCACCCTTATAATTCCTTAAAGCCCTGACCTTGCCGTAAATATTATTGTCATACACAAGCTGGTCGCCGACTCTCAGCGTGCCGTTTTGGATCAAGATAGTCGCAACCGGCCCCTCCCCCTTGTTGATATGGGATTCGATAACGCTGCCGATTGCCGGCGCGTTCGGATTCGCCTTCAGATTTTCCGGTTCCAGATCGGCAGTCAAAAGCACCATGTCCAACAGTTCCTCGACTCCTTTGCCGTCTTTAGCTGAAACCGGCGCGCAAATAGTCTTGCCGCCCCAGTCTTCCGGAATAATATTAAGCATAGTGGACAAGTCCTGTTTTGTCTTTTCAATATTCGCTTCCGGCTTATCAATCTTGTTTATCGCCACGATAAAAGGAATGTTCGCCGCCTTAATGATGCTGTGCGCTTCGACTGTCTGCGGCTTAACGCTATCGTCAGCGGCTACGACTAAAATCGCAATATCGGCGACCTTAGCGCCGCGGCTACGCATAGCGGTAAAGGCTTCATGGCCCGGGGTATCGATAAACGTGATATGCCTGTTTTTTCTGACAACCTGATAAGCGCCGACGTGCTGAGTGATGCCGCCAGCCTCGCCAGCAACAACGTTCGTGCTTCTGATCGCATCCAACAATCTGGTTTTGCCATGATCGACATGTCCCATGACCACGATGATCGGAGCGCGAGCAATCAAATTTTCCTCTTTCTCTTTTCCTAAAACATCTTTTAATTTATCTTCCTCCTTCGTCTCCGCCTCTGCGCTTTCTGCCATCGGCACAACATTAACAAAAAGGTCAGCGCCGATAATTGAAGCGGTTTCAAAATCAATCCTTTCATTCAAAGAAGCGAATATGCCATTTTTCATGAGTTCAGCTAAAATTTTGCTTACCGGCAATTTTGTCAGATCTGCAAAATCACGGACAGTGATAAAGGCCGGCACCTGAATTTCAGCCTTTTCTTTTATAGTTTCCTTCTGTTTTTGCGCCTCTTGTTCTTGTTTGTATTCCAATTTCTTATTTAAAACATACCATTCCTTAATGATCCTCTGCGCAGTCTTGTAATCAACCTTGATAGCTTTTTGGCCAATATCAAACCCTAGCTGCGGCAATTTATCGCGCAACTCCTGCGGGGTTATCCTTAATATTCTAGCTAACTCGGTTACATTCATGATTTTAAGTTAAAAATAAAAAACATTTAAAGCGGATTTAAATGCATATAAAATCCTCAAATTTTCTTTAAGTTTACAATATTTCATTGCAAAAGTCAAATAAAACCCTTTAAAATAAAGCAAAAAACGACTTTATTGTCGTTTTTTGATCAATATATGAACATAACATCCCCATAACTGAAAAACCGATATTTCTCTTTTATGGCCGCCTCATAAGCCTTCTTTATATTATCCCTCCCTGCAAAAGCGCTGATGAGCATCAATAAAGTAGACTTAGGGAGATGGAAATTTGTGATCATGGCATCAAGGACTTTAAACTCATATCCAGGATAAATAAAAATACTAGTCCAACCCTGCCAATCTTTTACTTCCTTTTTCGGACTGCTGAAATAAGTTTCTAGGCTTCGTACACTAGTAGTTCCGACTGCAATCACTCGCCTCTTCTCCTTTTTGACCTTCATAACTTTTTCAATCGTCTTCTTTTTTATTTCCACCCATTCCGAATGCATCTTATGTTCTAAAATATTATCTGTTTTTACCGGCGCAAAAGTGCCCAGCCCGACATGCAAAGTCACATACTCAAAAATCACTCCCTTCTTTTTCAGCTTTTGGACCAACTCCTTTGTAAAATGCAGGCCTGCGGTCGGCGCTGCTACTGAACCGATCTTTTTCTCATCCGCATAAATCGTTTGGTATGTTTTTATATCCTTTTTCAAGTTTTTCTCTGCGTCCCTCTTTATATACGGCGGCAAAGGAGTCTGTCCGATTTTATGGACAATATCCATCAGATTTTTCCCTATTTTATCAAACCAAACATCCCAGGTACCATCTTCATTATTTTTCAAAAGACGCGCCTTCATACCCTTAAACTCTATTTCCGAAATATTCTTTTTTCCCTTTCCTCCGACCAAACACTGCCAAACCTCCCCCTTCTCCTTGCCTGCCCGCCTGATAAAGGGGATTAGGGGGATTTGATATTTGCCGACTTTATGCAAAAGAAAAACCTCAATTTTCCCGCCGGTTCCTTTTTTACCGCCAATCAGCCTTGCCGGAAAAACCTTGGAATTATTCAAAACCAAAACATCTCCCTTTTGCAAATAATCAGCGATATCATAAAAATGCCTATGTTCTATATTCCCATTTCCTTTATCCAAAACTAAAAGCCGCGAATGGTCTCGCGGTTTTACCGATTCCTGAGCAATCAGCTCTTTCGGCAAATTGTAATCAAAATCGCTTAATCTCATATTTTTAAATCCCCTTTAACAAGGGGGTTGGGAGATTTATATTTTTCTTTCTCGTCCTAAATGTCTATATCCAAGGTCCGTCACCATCCTTCCTCTCGGACTCCTGTCCAAGAATCCAAGCTGCATAAGATATGGCTCATAGACTTCTTCAACAGTGGAAACATCCTCGCCGGTTACCGCCGCAATCGTATTCAAGCCGACTGGGCCGCCATTGAATTTATCAATGATCGCTTCCAATATTTTCCTGTCGATCCAATCCAAGCCCAAGCCATCGACTTCGAGCAGATTAAAAGCCGCATCACATAATTCATTATGGATCAATCCATCTCCATGTACATCGCAGTAATCCCTCACTCTCTTCAATAAACGGTTAGCAACTCTCGGCGTCCTTCTTGAGCGGGTGGCAATCGCTTCCGCCGCTTCTTTCTCCAGATTCACATTCAAGATGCCGGCACTTCTGACAATAATCCTTTCTATATCGCCATGGTCATAAAAATTCAGATGATAAGTGATGCCGAAACGGTCGCGCAAAGGAGCGGACAACATGCTCGCTTTTGTTGTCGCCCCAATAATGGTTATTTTAGGAAGGTCGATCCTTAGAGTACGCGCGGACGGACCCTTGCCGATAATAATATCCAAGGCATAATCCTCCATTGCCGGATACAAAATCTCTTCGACGGACTTATTCAGTCTATGGATTTCATCGATAAACAAGATATCACCCTCGCCTAAATTAGTCAGGATTGCCGCCAAATCGCCGGTTTTCTCGATTGCCGGTCCGGAAGTAATCTTGATATTCGCCCCAAGCTCATTAGCGATAACATGGGCCAAGGTAGTCTTGCCCAACCCCGGCGCGCCATATAAAAGCACATGCTCGACCGGCTCTCCGCGTTTCTGCGCCGCCTGGATAAAGATGCTCAGATTCTTCTTGACCTTGTCTTGCCCAATATATTCTTCCAATGTTTTCGGGCGCAAAGACTGGTCCAGAACCTTGTCATCGCCGGTTTCCTTAGCCGAAATAACCCGCTCTTCGACGTTTTCTTCTGAATTCTCAAGAAAAGATTTGTCATCTATCATATATATAAATTGTAAGCTTATAAGGGTTTTTTGGCAAATGAGCTTCTGAATAAGATCAGATACATATTGGACTCCGAAGGAGGCTAATATGTATGCAA
>CAYHWE010000036.1:0-9180 GCA_964360445.1 uncultured Gammaproteobacteria bacterium
TATGAAGGGGATTATTTCTGGAGAGACGGATCAAGATACGCGCCGCATAATGTCTATACTTCAAGCAAGCTCTTGGACGGATATTTGGATGGGAAAAAAATGGAAAAGGGGGAATTTGAGCCGTGGGAATTCAAGGATGACCTTCCTCTTGAAAAAAGGACGGAATCGGAACCGATCAGGATTAGATTCAGAACCGAGGATTATTCCGTGGAGTGGAAATATGACAAGGATATGGATGATTATGTAAGATATATGGGCGGCAAGCAGCATAAGGATAAGAACGGGGATGAGATAAGGGCGAAAAATATCGCGATCAGCTATATAAAATCGCAGGTTTATGACGGGGCGGGCAGATTGAAGATGGAAAACATCGGTTCCGGGAAAGCGGTGATCTGCCTGGACGGAAAATGCGAAGAAGGATCTTGGGAGAAAAAAACAGGATTATCAAGGATGAGATTTTATGATAAGATGAAGAAAGAAATAAAATTTAACGCCGGCGCGACATGGATCGAGGTCGTCCGGCCCGGGTATGAAGTGTATGGCATTTAAAAAAAATGGGTTTACATTGATAGAATTGTTAGTAGTGATTTCAATCATCGGCTTTACAGCCGCGGCCGCGATATTTTCCCTCATTGTCATAAGGACGCATTCGCGCGACGCGGCCAGGGTGGCCAATATCGCCGGGATAGCGAAGGCTCTTGCCCTGTATCAGAATGAGTCGCAGAACGGATTTCCGGTTTCAGCCGGAGAATGCTTGAATGGCAGCGCCGGCGTCGGCCTCGAGCTTAAGAATAAGAATACGATCGTAAAAACGCCGTCTGATATGTTGTGGCCGGACGCGGCTCCGTCAGCCTTTGACGGCGGGAATAATTACGCTGTCAGTCCGTCGGCGAATTTTTGTTATTGGTATAAAGGGACTGCGAACAGTTATTATATCAGTTATTATCTTGAATCGAATTCGAAAGCGGGGCCAGCAGGAATCCATGTGACGAGGAATTAATTGTCGCGATTTTTTGTTAAAACGGGCTCAATCCGATCCTTACCAATCTGTCCAGACAATGCATATCTTTAAGGACTTCCGTTCCAGCGCCGGGAAGTTCTTTTTTTATGAGTTTTTTAAAATTTCCGGTTTGCGTATGGTCGATTTCGCAGAAGATAGTGATATGGGTATCAGGACGTAAATTCTTAAGCTGTCTTATCTGTCCGATTAATTTTTTGTAATATTTAAGCCCGTCGTGACCTGCAACCAGCGCGAGTCTCGGTTCGCGTTTTATCGTCGGCGATTCTTTGATCTGTTTCGGAGTAAGATAGGGGAGGTTGGCTGTAATTATCAATTTACAATTTTCAATTTTCAATTTTTTATTTTTAAGTATCGGTTCCAGCAGATTGCCTTTGAAGAATTTTAGTTTATTTGAAACATTATGTTTTTTTGCATTTTGCTTGGCTATCATTAAGGCTTTAGGGGAGATGTCTATGGCGAAAAATTCAAAATCCCCCGCACCCCCTTTGTTAAAGGGGGCTAATTTTGCCAAGGTTGTTATTATGCAACCGGAGCCTGTTCCGACGTCTATTATCATTGTGGATTTATAACCCCCCTTATCAAGGGGGGGTTTTTCTTTTGTCCCCTCCGCCTCGTTCTCGAGTCGAGACGGGCTGATAAGGGGGATTGAGGGGGTTAGAGATTTTAACACTTCATCAATAATCAATTCCGTTTCCGGCCTCGGCACTAAGACATTTTTATTCACTTTAAATTCCAATCCGTAAAATTCTTTATAGCCTAAGATATAGGCGAGAGGCTCATATTTGATCCGTCTTTTAAGAAAAGATTCTGTTTTTTTCAGTTGCATGGCTGTTAGTTCATATTCGGGATGGGCCAAGATGAAAGAACGCGTTTTTTTTATAACGTGAGAAATTATCATCTCTAAATCTAAGTAGTCTATTTTGCTAAAATATTTTTTATCCAATTCCCGTATGGTCATAAAATAAAAGAAGCGTGGATTATTTTCCCGCTTCTTGAGTCATCCTTAATTTCAAATCCTCTTCTTTCAACGCATTGATTATTTCGTCAAATTCGCCGTCCATGATGCGGGTAATCGAATGCCAGGTCTGTTTTATCCTGTGATCGGTGACGCGATCCTGGGGGAAATTGTAGGTCCTGATCTTGTCGCTCCTGTCGCCTGAACCGATCTGGCTTTTGCGTTCCGCTGAATCCTTTTCTCTCTTTTCCGTTTCAATCTTGTCTAGGAGTCTTGAACGCAAGATCTGCATCGCTTTTTCCTTGTTCTGGTGCTGTGATTTTTGGTCTTGGCAGCTTACTACTAATCCGGAAGGCATGTGGGTGATGCGGATGGCGGAGTAGGTCGTGTTGACCGATTGGCCGCCGGGACCGGATGAGCAGAAAGTATCGATTCTGATATCCTTTGGCTCTATTTTTACGTCCACTTCTTCAGCTTCAGACATTACGGCGACAGTCGCGGCGGAAGTATGGATGCGTCCGGCTTTTTCCGTTTCCGGAACTCTCTGCACGCGATGCGTCCCGCCTTCGAATTTCAAAATGCCGAATGTATTTTTGCCTTTGACTGAAAAAATAATTTCTTTGAATCCGCCGATGCCGATGCGGTTTGAATCAAGGACTTCGATTTTCCACCCTTTTTTTTCCGCGAATCTTGAGTACATCCTGAAGAGGTCGGCGGCGAACAGGGCGGATTCGTCTCCGCCGGTGCCGGCCCTGATTTCTACGATCACATCTTTTTTATCGCGCGGATCAGCCGGATGCAGTTCGGTTTCTATGTCTTTTTTCAGTTTTACAACTTCTTCCTCAAGCGGCGCCAATTCTTCTTCCGCCATTTTTTTCAATTCCGGATCGGTTTCGGTATCAATGATTTCCTTATTTTGTTTGATATTATTTTCAATTTTTTCCAATTTCAAAATCATCTCAACTATTTCCTTGAGTTCTGAATGTTGCTTGGAAATTTCTCTTAGCTTGTTCTGGTCGCCGATAATAGCCGGATCAAGCAATTTCTCTTCCAAATCTTTGAATTTTTTCTTTACTTCTTCGTGCATAAATTATTTGTTAATCTAGCGGACTCTTCATTTCTTGATAAAACGATCGGTAATTTATTTGATGTTTTCGCGAATTTCAGATCTATCGCAATAAGGGATTTTACAATGTCACGGTAAAAGAATTTTATGGAATGCAGATAAAGATTGATTGTTTGCGATGACAGTCCGGCCCCCTTTTTAGATAAAAGGAAATTTTTAATAAAATCAATGTTAACCAGCTCCAAATCATCATTCTTGGCCGCAAGATAATCTTTAATACAAGTCATATAGCCCTTTATCGTTTTTGGACTATAATTCCTTAACTTTAGCTCATTTTCAGTTTTTTGCAAATAGTCATTTTTTTGATTTTGTGATATGCTTAGCACATAAAGCATAGTTTATAATATTTTCGCATAAAATACAAATATAAACGAGTTAGCTGAAATATTATTTTTTAAATTTTTTTCTTTTCTCTTAAAGCATGAGAAACAAAAACTTCTTCTATCTTCAATACGACAAAATAAATTGGCCAAATCAGGAGAAAACCAAGATCAATGCTTTCGTGAACGATTATATTATCAACGAGATTATTGCAAAGAAAAATTGTTTAAGCATCGAAATTTTTGATATCGGCTTCGGAATCGGTTTTTTTATAAAAATGTTATATCGTAGCTTGGGTGTTTTTAAGGAAATGATAATTGAAGGGTGCGAGCCGTCAGAAAAAAATTACCAATTTTTTCTAAAAAAACCTTCAAAAGTGCGTAAGGGTGTTAAAATTCAAACTTACAATAGCACTTTTTTGAATACCAAAACCGATCAAAAATTTGATTTTATAACCGCGATTTATGTATTTCCGCATTTTGTGCAGGATGAACTTGATGCTACTGCCAAAAAAATAAATTTAATGCTTGAACAAAACGGCCAATTTATTTTGGTCGTAGCAAATGAAGCCTATCTCGAAGAAAAGCTCAAGTCGATGAAAGATTTGTTTATTGAAAGAAATGTTATCGAGTATAACGGTAAAAATTACAAGGAAATCCTGCACTATTCCGACATTCCAGAAATTGGCAAGATTATCGACTACAACCGAGAAGAGAATTTTTACCTCGATTTGTTTAAAAACAATGGCTTTGAGCTTTTCTCGAAAAAGGACTTGGAAGATAACGGTTTCATTTGCACAGTTTTTGTTTTTCAAAAAGGAGAGAAAAAAAATTAAAAAAATAATACATCAGCTAATACGGCATATCCGGCTCAGAAAATTGACTCAAATATATTTCATAGATTGTCAATATTAAATTTAAATAAGACTTTAAGTATCTTGCGCGTTATTTATTATTGCTTTAAAATAAAGTTAATAAATCAAGGAGGTGTGTGATGGTGACAATGCCGGGGTTGATAATGTTCATATATCTGGTAATTGTTGTTTTCAAGGCATCGCTTGCGGGTGATGGCATATTGCTGATTTTGTCCGTAGCGGGAGTGTTTGCTTATGCCCATATGCTGGAATTAAAAGAATCAATCCGCAAGGATTTTATGGCCATAACCTGCACGGTTATTGCCCTGATAACGCCTTTCTTTATTTAGAAAAATCTTTCCCAATTTGAATTAAGGAGGGAATTATGGAGGATAAAATTAAGGTGGTTACGCCTCTTTGCGAGGGGTGTGATAGTGAGAAAGAGCAAGCATGTTGCACTTTTTGCCCTAAATGTGGTGGGCGCAGGTGCTACAAAAGGAATAACGGAGCAACCTGCAATTATTGCGATAGGGAGGGTTAGTAAACAAATAAACAAAAAAACAGGGAACCATCGGGGATCCCTGTTTTAAAATAAAATACCCGCCAGGAATTTTCCTAGGCGGGCTTTTTGAAATCTGGAAAAACGAGCTATTGTTGCAGTCTGTCCTTTGAGCTTCTTTTCTGCGCAGATGTGGCAGCATACTGCCATATCCTGTTTAATTTTTTATCCAGTTCGTGAGCAAGCCGGTTCAGATATCCGTCTAAGCGCTTTTCATCTATCTGCCTGGATATTGTGCGCAGCGAGATGTAGAGCAATTCCTTTTTTATTGATATCTGACTCTTTTTGAATAATTTTATTATCATCTTTTTCTGTTCATCGAGATGATCACCATCGCCGTGGCGAGAGTAATATGAATCGATAATCTCTTCGCGATAATTTTCAACTGCCTTTATGAACTTTTTTTTGGATAATTTCGCTTGACTGGTTTTCCGCATTGTTACCACCTCCTGGTTTTAAGTACAGTTGCTATTTAAACATTGATCAGTTAAAAAGTCAAGGTAAAAAAAATCTCCTTTCGGAGATTTTTTTGTATTTTTATATCGAATTTATTTCTTCCCAGTCTTCTTTTCCGCTTTAGTCTTAGCCTTTGTCGCTCTTTTGGCTGTTTTGCTTTTGTGAGTAACGGTAACTGATTTTTTTGCTTCCAATTTAGCCTGGAATTTTTCTACGCGGCGGGCAGTGTCTACTAATTTCTGTTTGCCTGTATAGAAAGGATGGCAGGCAGAGCATAATTCAACTTTCAATTCAGGCAAAGTTGAACCGGTAACAAAAGCATTGCCGCAAGCGCAGGTTACTTTAGATTCAGCGTAATATTTTGGGTGGATGTCTTTTTTCATATCTTCTTAAATAAATAAAAACAGGTCATGTCTTGAGCTGTTGTATATGGTATTTATATTAGCATAAGGTTTAATTTTTGGCAAGTATTCCAAATCCCCCCACCCCCTTTGTCAAGGGGGCTTTTCTGGATTTGACAAATTTTCCTTATTATTATATTCTATTTACATAAATATCAGGCAAAAAAGGCCTGATAAATTTTATAATTTTTAATAAAAATCTCTCATACCCCTTAATTTTCCTTCAAAATGGCTACATTTTGGGTCGGGGGTAGAGGACTAAACCCGCCTTCGCTACGCCGAAGCTCGCTCTCGCGAGCGGAGGCGAGCTTCGCCTTATAGCTACGGCGTGGTGACAAAGGAAGAAAAAATATGACAAAAATTCCAACAATCGAAGAGATGTTGAAGGCTGGTATGCACTTCGGACATCGCACATCTAAATGGCATCCAAAAATGGCTCCGTTCATCTTTACCTCAAGAAACGGCGTCCATATCATCGATCTGACTAAGACTGCGCAGAAACTTGAAGAGGCTTTGAATTTTATAAAAAAGAATGTTTCCGAGGGCAAGGCGGTCCTGTTCGTAGGCACCAAGGACCAAGTAAAAGCTGAAATGAAGGCTATGTCTATCGAAGCCGGCGTCCCTTATGTTACGGAAAAATGGCTGGGCGGATTTTTGACAAATTTTCCTGTAATCAAAAAATTGATCAAGAAATATAAGGATCTTCAGGAAAAGAAGATGACAGGAAAATTGGATAAATACACTAAAAAAGAAAGATTGGATATCGATAGGGAAATTTCAAAACTAGAAGCAAGGGTAGGCGGCCTTGTTGATCTTAATAAGATCCCTGACGCTATGTTCATCTGGGATATCAAGAAAGAAAAGACAGCTTTGGCAGAAGCAAAAAAGAAAAATATCCCGGTTATTGCTGTCTGCGATACCAATGTAAATCCGGATGGAATCGATTATATCATTCCGGCAAACGATGACGCTTCAAAGACTATCAAGCTTGTAATGAATACAGTCAAAGAGGCAGTCGTTGAGGCAAGGGAAGCAGCAGCCAAAAAGTAATTTTCAATTTTCAATTATCAATTTTCAAACAATGTCTCATTTTTAATTTTTTAATTAGAAATTAAGTCATTGAAAATTGTTTAGAAATTAAAAATTAGAAATTAATAATTTTATTATACGTACTCATATGGAGAACATTAAACAATTACGTGAAAAAACAGGGGCTGGAATGGTTGAATGCAAGAAGGCTTTGGAAGAAGCTGGCGGCGATATTGAGAAGGCTGTTGAAATATTAAGGAAGAAAGGGATTGCCAAGGCGGCAAAAAGAGGCGATCGCGAAACTCAGGAAGGTATCATAAAAATCGCTGTCAATGAAACAAATAACGAAGGTTACATCGTTGAAGTGAATGCTGAAACTGACTTCGTTGTGCGCAATAGCCAATTCCAAGAGCTGTCTGAAAAGATTTTGGATATCGTAAAGACAAAAAGGATCGGCGACCGTGAAGAATTGATGGCTGCCGAAATGGACGGAAAAACAGTGAAAGAAGAAATCGATGCCTTGAGCGGAGTTATCGGCGAAAAGCTCGATGTCAAAAAATGCAATGTTTTGGCGGGCGGCACTGTTGTCGCTTACTCTCATATGGGCGGCAAGATCGGCGTTCTGGTCGCTCTGGATAAGGCGGGACGGGAAGAAATCGGACGCGATATCGCCATGCAGATCGCGGCTACGAATCCGAGATATATTTCTCCGGAACAGGTTTCAGAGGATGATATAAACAAAGAAAAAGAGATTTATGCCGAGCAGTTAAGAAAAGAAGGCAAGCCTGAAAACATGATTGAAAAAATCCTTGCCGGAAAGATCAATAAATATTTTGAAGAAGTCTGCCTGATAAAACAGGAATTCATCAAAGACGAAAGCAAGAAAGTCTTCGATGTATTAGGGGATGTCAAAATAGAAAAATTCATCATTTATAGCTTAACAGGTTCATCTAACTCTTGCGGAATATAGTGTAATCCGAAATTCAATCCGCCCTTTGGCGGATTGAATTATTTACGAATTTATTGTGTCATTTCGAATGAGCGGCAGCGAGTGAGAAATCTCGGTAAACGCATCGGATGAGATCTCTCGCATCCGCTCGAGATGACAAACAGGATTATCATGCGTATAGCACAAATACAATTTTTCCAGTGGGATAAGGTTTATAACTTTGACCAGAACGGCCTTAATATAAAGAAAGGCGATAAGGTTGTCGTAAAGACGGACCTTGGGCTTGAAGTCGGGGAGGTTATAAAAATTACAGAAGGCTGTAACGGATGTTCATCCGGCGATGCGTCTGGCGATCAGGGATTAAAGCTTGTTTTGCGCTTGGCGACAGAGCAGGATCTTGAAAAAGTCGCCACGGAAGACGATAAGAATGGGGCTTTGGATTTCTGTAAAAGAACGGCGGAAAGGCTCAGTTTGGAAATGAAAGTCGTTGACGTTCATTTTTCTTTTGACGGCTCCCGCATGACATTCGCGTTTATAGCGGATGGCCGGGTAGATTTCCGCGAATTGGTAAAAGAACTGACCCGCCATTTCAACCGCACGATCAGGATGCAGCAGGTAGGTATCAGGGACGAAGCGAAGGTTATGGGCGATTGCGGACCGTGCGGAAGAAAATTATGCTGTTCAAGCTTCTTGGCCAATATGATCTCAATAACATCGGAAATGGCGGAAGCGCAGCAGATCGCTCATCGCGGCTCAGACAGGCTTTCCGGATGCTGTGGCAGATTAAAATGTTGTTTATCTTACGAGATAGAAGGATATGAGTATCTAAGAGGGAAGATGCCGCCGATGGGAGCGCGCGTTAACGTTGACGGAGCGCGGGGAATTGTTGTCGGTTATCATGTATTAAAACAATCGGTTGACGTTGAATTCGCCCCGGAAAAAGAAGGGGACAGGCCGGTTGTCATAGAGGTTGATCTGACAAGAAAAAATAGAGAGGGGTGCACTCATAAATAGAAAAAAACCGCGCTCAAAAGGCGCGGTTTTTTTATTCTTTTAAAAATATGATATAATGATTATGCATTATGCTTTTGTCTATTTTAAACATAAAAAATAAAAATATGAACATTGCCATCAACGGTTTCGGACGCATCGGCCGGGCCACATTCAAGGCTTTGCTTGAGAAGGAAAATATAAATATCGTCGCAATCAATGATTTGACCGGAACGGACATTTTGGCGCATTTGTTGAAATACGACAGCTGTTACGGCGTTTACAAGAAAGAAATAGGCTTTACGCAGGACGGCCTTATTGTGGACGGAAAAAAATTCAAAGTCATTGCCGAAAAGGAGCCGAATAAATTGCCATGGAAAGAATTGGGCGTTGATATTGTCATTGAAAGCACCGGCAGGTTTACGAAAAAAGAAGACGCGCAGTCGCATATTGAGGCGGGCGCGAAAAAAGTTATTATTTCCGCCCCAGGAAAAGGGGATGTGAAAACGATCGTTTTGGG
>CAYHWE010000037.1:0-9149 GCA_964360445.1 uncultured Gammaproteobacteria bacterium
CATAACCATCGAATACCCTGATTACTGGTTCAATGTCCGCGCCTCCAATACCGAACCATTACTCAGATTGAATCTGGAAGCGAAGACAAAAGAATTAATGGAAGAAAAGCGGGACGAGATTTTAAATTTAATCAGAAAATAAAAAGAGCCCCGGCGCGAATTTATTCGCAACCGGGGCAATGCTACTCAAGCCACCGAGGGGCTTTTGTCTTGATTCTGCATTTAAGATCCGGCGCGAACACCATCTTAATCGCCATCGAATCCTCAATCTCCTGGAGATCGCGAGACCATCCAGTATCTTCTCTGCCGCAAACCGCCGCGTAGACATGCGGCAGCCTGATAACCTGGCCAGGATAAATCTTGTCCGAGTCCTTTATGTCAAGTTCCTGAGCCAGCTCTTTCCAAGTCTCAGGAAATCCATCCTCGAGATACCTGGCGCTTATGCCGGAAAGCGTATCTCCGGGCTTTACAATATACGTCCAGCTTGGCTCGAACTGTCCTGTCTCCGCGACTACGAATTTTGCGGCAACCATAGTCGCAATCAGGAATATTATGACAGTGAATATGATTTTTTTCATTTTTTTTACCTCTCCTTGTTTTTAATGTACGGCTCTATATCATACAACATAACACCAACTTTGTCAAGCATTAATTGACACTATCGGTTAATTGGTATAAAGTGGCATATTGATGCTAGGAGGACTCCCCAAAATCATACAATTCCCCAACAATAAAATAAAAATTGTGGGGAGTTTGTTTATGTGCAGATGCTGAACCAAAACCAACAAATTTTTGAACAGATAAAAAAAGCCAAAGACATCCTGATCACTTTTGGCAAAACACGCAATGGCGATGCTGTCGCTTCAGCGCTGGGTTTATATTTATTTTTAAAAAAAATAAACAAGAATGTCGATATCATAGCGGAAGAGTTCCAGAGCGGCGAAGCTTTTTCTTTTTTGCCCGGCTTTTCCGATATCAAGACCAAGATAGAAAATCTGCGCAAATTCATCATCACGCTGGACACTTCAAGCGCAAAAATAAACCAGATAAAATATAAGATAGAAGACAGCTCCCTTAACTTCATCATTTCGATGCAGGATGGCAATTTTTCCAAAGACGACATCAGCTCTCATTACAATAATTTCAAATACGACCTGATCATGATCGTTGATACTCCCGATCTTGAGTCTTTAGGAAAAATTTACGATGACAATACGGATCTTTTTTACAAAATACCGGTCATCAATATCGACCATCATCCTGTCAATGAAGAGTTCGGTCAGATCAATCTGATCGATTTGACGGCGGTCGCGACTTCCGAAATAATCTTTTCTCTTCTGCGCGGCGATTATACGAACTATATCGATGAGGATATTGCGACCTGCCTCTTGGCCGGAATCATAGCGGAAACAAGGAGTTTTAAAGTCACTAACATCAGCCCGCAGACTCTTTCAAATTCAGCCCAGCTTGTATCTTTGGGCGCCAGAAGGGAAGATATCGTAAACAGGCTTTATCGTTCTCGCTCTTTAAAAACCCTGAAAATATGGGGACGAGCCCTGTCCCGCCTGCAAAGCTCCCTGGACGACGGCTTGATCTGGACGGCGATCACGCATCTTGATTTCGTGAAAACCGGATCAAAAGAATCGGATCTCAACGAAATCATCGATGAGCTGATCCTGACCATGCCGAAGGTGAAAGCAATCGCCATTTTCTATGAAACCGTAAAGAATGACAAAATCATTTCCAATTGTCTTTTCTACGCCAACAAAGGCTTGAGCGCTTTGGATATATTAAAAGAATATAATCCGGGCGGAACGAAACATCTGGCTCAAATCAGCTTGTTCAAACCGATGCAGGAATTTGAAAAAGAGGTGATCAGCCTGATTGAAAATAAATTGAAGAATCTGATATAGGGAGGAAAAATGATCGAAAAGCATATCATGATTCTGAGGGTTGTTTTGGATAAAGATAATAACCCGATTTGTTCTGAGTGTCTTAAAAAAATCGAAAACCCTAAGCCCAACAAGAAGCAGGAGATAATCTGTTCTTTCTGCAATTCACCGCTAGACGCATCGGTTCTGGAAAAAACCGAAAAATAGGGACGCCCGGTTAAAAAAGCGTCCCTTTTTAACACTTGAAAAAATTATGGAATAATGGTAATTTTATCCTATAAGGACAAGGTTCCTTTTTATTTTGTCCCTTGCGGGCATATAGCTCAGTTGGTTAGAGCGTTACGTTGACATCGTAAAGGTCTCCCGTTCGAGCCGGGATATGCCCACAAATCCAATTAATAATTATAAATTATCAATTGACCATTGATAATTTATAATTGACAATTAACTGCTAGCTCGCATAGCTCAGGGGTTAGAGCACGGCGCTTATAACGCCGGGGTCGATGGTTCAAATCCATCTGCGAGCACAAATAAAAAGATAGGGTTACTGCCCTATTTTTTTATTTTTTAAAATATAACCCAAAAAGGCGTTAAAACTCCATGGGGTTCGGGGGCTGAGCTAAGCGCCAAGGGTAAAAGCTTCGAGTTTTAATCAATGTGAGAGCGCATTGAGGCCCCCGAAATTTTTGCTTACTTTTGATTCCAAAAGTGAGGCTCAGCGCAGCGTACAAACAATAAAAGGCTACTTCATCATCTGTGGCAGCGGACTCATCACAATGACAATACAACTAGAATTACAAAATAATAACATTTTGCCCTAACCATCAAAAAGTGTTACAATATACTCATCTAATCATATAAATATATGGGGAGCATAATAACAAAAATCACCAGCCTTACCAGATTCAATAAGCCCGTTTCCAATATCACCTATCAATCCGGAAATACCGAAAAAATAGAGGAAAACTGGTTTGAAGACAGCTATGCGGAAGGACAATTGGCGATCGACGTCTATCACACTCCGACAAAACTGATAATCAATTCAACTATTGCCGGAGCAAAGCCGGAAGACATTGATATCTCTTTAAACAATGACATGCTCACTATCCGTGGGAAGAGAGAAATGCCCGGCAAAATAGAAACGGAAAACTACCTGCATCGCGAATGTTATTGGGGTCCGTTTTCAAGATCAATAATCCTGCCTTTTGAGATAGACCATAAAAACATCAAAGCCGCGCTGGAAAACGGGATACTTACCGTAACACTGACCAAAGCAAAAAAAGAACTTTCTATAAAAGTAAAGGAAAAGTAACCGATATGAACACAAAATTCACCATAGATCGTTTCGAGGGAGACAAGGCCGTGCTCAGATCAGAAGACGGAACGGTTGTCGTCTGGCCGAAAAACAAGCTGCCGGACGGCGCTCGCGAAGGATCCGCTCTGTTTTTCAGCATCCAGAATAAAGAAGGGGCGGAAAAAGAAAATAAAAATCTGGCAAAGAAAATCCTGAATGAGATATTAAATATCAAATAATATGATTTCTTTAAGGATTAAAATCTCCATCCCAGAGTGGTTGCCGAAAGTTGCAATCATTTTTTTTATCAATGCGGCGCTTCTCGTTACCGCCTATTCTGTTTTTGCTTACGCCTATAAAGATAGGGTTTACCCGGGGGTTTATGTAGGCCAGATCGATTTAGGCGGAAAATATTATGACGAAGCGGATGTCTTAATCAGGGAAAAAATCGATCGGTTCGGCCAGGAGGGGGTCAAATTCGCTTTCAATAACGAAGAATTACTTATCACTCCGGTAATGTCGTCGGCCCAAAATGACCTTGCCTATGAAATAATAAAAATTGACGCTGAAAACACGATAAATACAGCTTTTAACTACGGAAAAACAGGCAACATCCTTAATAACATCAAAAACGCCATGATAGCGCTGGTTTTCGGCAAAAAATTTCCATTCCTTACCAACCTGAACGAGCCAGAGCTGACGAAAAATCTGGAAAAGTGGTTCGCCAGATTCGAAACACCGGCCGAAAACGCCAAATTGATACTAGATAACGATAAGATCGCGGTCAAAAAAGAAATTTCGGGAAAAACAATCAACTATGAAAAAAGCATCAAACTGTTAAAAATCAACCTGAAACAACTGGACAATTCGATGATCAAATTATATATGGAAGACAGCAATCCGAAAGTGTATGCGGCTAATTGTAAAAATCTAATTCCTCAGGCGGAAGAAATATTGAACGTCGCGCCCATTTACCTTATAAACGGAAAAAATAAATGGGAAATAAAAAAGACGAACTTGATTTCCTGGCTTGATGTCGGATCTTCCGGCGGAGCAACATTCATCACCCTAGATGAAAGTCATATCAAAAATTATATTTCTGAAAAAATAGCGCCCCAGATAAACAAGGAGCCGAAAACGGCAAAATTCCAGATTGACGGAGGCCGTGTCGCGCAATTTGAGCCCGGACAGGACGGACTGGAAATAAAAATTGAGGACACGATTGAAAAAATTGAAGCTGAATTTTTAAACGGACGGAAAAATGAGATAGAGTTAATCGTAGGAGAGGTAAAAAATACGATTGGCGCCGACGAAGTGAATAATCTCGGCATAAAAGAAATAATCGGCACAGGAGAATCAGATTTTTCCGGCTCGCCAGCCAACCGCCTCCATAATATAAGAACTGGAGCTAATTCCCTGAATGGGGTCCTGATCAAGCCCGACGAAGAATTTTCTCTTCTGAATGCCCTAGGCGCGATCGACGGAAACGCCGGCTACAAACAGGAGCTTGTCATCAAAAATAATAAAACAGTGCCTGAATACGGCGGCGGACTCTGTCAGATCGGCACAACGATGTTCAGGGGCAGCCTGGCATCAGGGCTTGAAATCACCCAAAGACGCAATCATTCTTATCGGGTCTCTTATTACGAGCCGGCAGGGACCGATGCTACTATTTATGACCCGTGGCCTGATTTCAGATTTATCAATGATACGGGGAAGCATATCTTGATCCAGTCAAGGGTAGAGGGCACAAAATTATTTTTCGATTTCTGGGGGACAAAAGACGGCAGGATCGCAAGCACGACCCATCCGACTATCTACAACATCGTCAGGCCAGCGGCGGCAAAAATAGTCGAGACGACAGATCTGGCTCCGGGGAAAAAGAAATGCACGGAAAAGGCCCATAACGGAGCAGACGCTTATTTCGATTACACAGTCACACACCCGAATGGAGAAATAAAAGAGAAAAGATTTTCTTCCCACTATGTTCCCTGGCAGGAAGTCTGCCTGATCGGCGTGGAAAAACTTTCTTCGCCGAAAACAACAGACACAGCCTCATCAAGCGCTCCTCAATAAAGATGAAAAAACCGGACATTATCAAATGTCCGGTTTTTTCATCCGTCGCCTCAAGTATCTGCTCCGTCATCAAAATAATCTTAAAATGACAAATAAGGCCTAAAAGTTATCCACAATAACGGATTTTTTTATTCAAATTTATTTTTTAAACAAAAAAAGATCAGCTTGAGCGGGCAGGCAAGAAAATTTCTTCAAGGGAAAACCCAGTAAAAAACCAGATCAATCCTCAGAGAAAATCCCCATGCTTGTCGTGCCTGACCCGCTTAAACCGATCTTTTATTTTTTATTTTTTGATAACATATCATAGTATCACATACTGCGTAATATGTCAAGAGCATCCGGTTTTATGTCGGTTAACTGCCAATTTTTGCCCTAATTTTAAACAAAACTCAAAAACATAAGACATGTCGCACCTCCGATCCTAATCAAAGATAATCCCTAAAAACAATCCTGGAAAATCCGGGTGGCGCGGCGCCCGATTTATTTTTCCGCTGTAAAAACATTTTTTATCGGATATTTTTCCGCTGTAAAAATAAAAATATTGATATAAAGATATCGGAAACATAAAAATATTTTTTTGCGCGGAAAAAATATTGTTTAAAAAACTTTTTTCTTATATAATATAAGTATAACTATGAGAAAATAATTTTTTTATTTTCTCATCATTGAAGGGAGGTGAAAAAACTATGGCAACTAAAAAAAAAGCAGCAAAAAAAACTGCAAAAAAGAAAACTGCAAAAAAAGTTACAAAAAAGAAAGCTACAAAAAAGAAAAAATAAACTCTTTCTTGAATCACCCCTCACCAGTCAATTGCATATTGGAATCAGTATCCAGCTGATTGGTGAGGAGGAAAAGAAAAACCCTGTCTAAAATAGACAGGGTTTTTCTTTTATTTAAAAATATCAATGACAATACTTTATTTTAAAGCAATTTCATTTGCTTATCCTCTTTTTCTTTCTCACTAAAAATCTTTATCTCGCCATATTCTCCGTCAAATCCAGGTTTGATGAATAAATCACCTTCACGCGCTCTCCTGATTCCTTCGGCAATAATCGGCAATGTATTCTTCTGGATTTCATCTATCGGTTTTTGCATCAAAATATCTAACTCGCTGCCGACACTTTTAATCAGGCTATTATACTCTTTTTGCACAGCTTTCGAATTGCGGCTTTTTATATCAAGCGCTTCCGCAATTATCTTATCCAGCTCAACTAATTTTTTAAAGCCAGGAAAGTTTTTCGGTCTGGATCCGGACGGACGGTCAGCTAATTCTTCAACCCTATTCAAGACTCCTATTGTTAACGGCTTTTTGCATGCCGGACAAATACCCTTATGCTTTTTAGTTTCATTTGGCTCTAAACTTATTCCGCACAACCTATGGCCGTCAAAATGATACATGCCTTCTTCCGGATAAAACTCGAGTGAATATTTTATCTTATTAACATCCTTATTCTTAATCGCTTCGTAAATTTCATCGTAAGTAAAATCGCTCAGCTCAAAAACGTTCGCTTCTCTGCCGATATTCTGCAAAGAATGGGCATCGGAATTAGAAAGCAAGGTTAATTTATCCAGGGCAGACAACCGCCAATTCATTTCCGGGTCGCTAGACAAGCCGGTTTCATATGCAAAAATATTTCCAACCTGGTTATGGAAACACTCCTCCATCGAATCAAAACCAGATTTTGATCCGAACACAGAAAACCACGGCGTCCAGATATGCGCCGGGTAAATCAAAAACTTCGGATGGATTGCGAGACAAACCCTGACCAATGCCGGCGCGCTGATGCCAAATATCGGCCGGCCATCAGACTTGATATTGAATTTGCTTCCCAAAAATTGGTTCAACTCTTCCGCGGCTTTTATATTAGGCGCAGTTATCATCAAATGGATCCTTCTTGCCTTATCTCCGTCCTTATAGATCAAAGCGACTTCCGTAGACAAGACAAACTTCACTTTATTATCTTTGGCGCTTTTCAATTTATACAGACCGCCTCCCCTCTCCTTGCCAAGGGGAGGGTTAGGGCGGGGTATTTCCTCTAATTGTTCATTAATATCAGAAAACCAAGCAGGATAAGTAAAGTCACCAGTAGCGATAATATCAACGCCCTTCACCCTGCAAGCCACCTCGATATTAGGCAGGGTTAATTGTTGCGAACAAGCGCGAGAATATTTGGAATGGATATGTAGATCAAGGATTTGCTGCATGTTATAAATTATAAATTAATTTTGCTATTTTCTTACTGTCATGACGGATTAGGGTCCTTTTCAGCTTATCTCCTTTTGCTTGTTTATATATCTTATGGGACAAAAGTTTATGTCCGATAAATTTTATGCCTAAATTTGATAAATTACCAGAAGCAACAAAATACTCACATTCTTTCTCGTATTTTTTTAACAAATCATCTTCGGGATATTCTTTATTATAGATCACATATTCTATAACACTTCTACCCAAATATTTTTCTATTGTATTCACATAGTCAATAACAGAAAAATCATCCGTATGGCCGAATTTAGTCATCAAGTTGCAAATATAAATTTTCTTTGCAGATGAATTCCTTATTGCTTCCGACAATCCTTTGACCAGCAGATTAGGAATTATGCTACAAAATAAATTGCCGGGATTGATGATTATCTTATCCGCTTTCTTTATCACCCTTACTGCCTCTGGATTCAATTCCGCTCTTGGGCTTAGTCTAATTTCTTTCATTGAAATAAGGTTCAGGTCATTTATTTTACATTGCCCCATTATCTTTTTTCCGCCATTAAAAACAGCTATCAATTTGGTATTTGTCAAAGTAACAGGAATGACATTGCCCTTAATTCTTAAAATTTTTGCCGCCTCCTTGATTGCCTCATCAAAGCTGCCGGTTATCTTTTCAAGAGTAGACAAAAAAAGATTGCCAAAACTATGACCAGATAATCCGCCCTTAGAATAACGGAAATTAAACAAATCCCTCAAGCCCTGATCTGATTCTGATAGGGCAACTAAACATTGTCTTACATCTCCTGGTGGCAAAACTCCTAGTTCATCACGCAAAACTCCGGTTGACCCGCCATCATCAGCCATACTGACAATCGCTGAAATTTCAACGGGATAGTTTTTTAATTCCGAAAGGATTGTAAAGCTTCCCGTTCCGCCTCCAATTGTTACAATTTTTTGTTTTTTCATATTTTTAGCTTAACATCTTAGCCGATCCAGGGCAATAAAAAAAGGCCACCCCGTCAGGAATGGCCGTGTTAAACCGGTCTTATACTTTCTTCGCTTACTCTAAGCGTTATCAAAGATTTATCCGGGCTTAAACCAGGGTTGTGTTTTGGCATAATGGCAATCTCGTACTCAAAAAATCTGAACAAGATCATCTGTATGCCTATTATCTCGAACACGACCCCCTTATATCCCCGCCCTTTCAAAAGAACAAGCTGCCCCAAGGCAAAGGGGCTCTTTTTTTCGCACTCGCGCGCCTCTTCGCTGCTTTTGAATTCTGCCCCGCACTTTCCGCATTTCAAGCGCTCTTTCTCCTCCATAACCAATCCTCCTTTTTGAAATCAAAAAAGACCGACAAAGGTCTTCTTTTAACGTTTTAAGTGCAAAGTTCCCGGCACTGGCCTACTTTTCCAGGGCTCAGGCCCAAGTACCATCGGCGCTGGAGGGCTTAACTTCCGTGTTCGGGATGGGAACGGGTGTGACCCCTTCGCTCGAAGCACCGGAAACCCTGCACTTAAAACAGGTATGTATCAATATAGCAGTTTGATAAAAATCTTATCAAACACCAAATATCTTTTCAAAGTTAAAATCACAAATGTGGGAAAATCAAACGGTATATTAGTACTCCTCGGCTCAACATATTACTATGCTTACACCTAGAGCCTATCAAGGCGATATT
>CAYHWE010000038.1:0-8148 GCA_964360445.1 uncultured Gammaproteobacteria bacterium
CCCATGCTGGCGCCGGTGGTAACATTGTAATCCGTGCCGGCGGCAAAAGTTCCGCTCGCCGGCGTCGCGGTGTTGGCGATCAGATTGTTTTTGGCAATAAAAGTGCCTTGATTGTTCAGAATGCCGGTGCCGCAATTATAGATAGTGTTGTTATAGGCATAGGCTGTTGTCTGGTACCATGTCTGGATGGCTGATCCGGAACAGTCATAAATTATATTATTATAAGCCTTGAAGCCATAACCATAGCCGACTCCGCCCTTGCCTCCTTTTATGATAGTGTTTGCTATCTGAAAATCAGAAGTTCCGACTTGCTCGGCCTGGATGGCCGATCCGTTGGAATGGGTATTATTTATCTGTAATCCTTCGATGCGGACATAATTAACCTGATTCCTGATTGCGCTCGGATCCGAATATACAGCCAGCCTATACTTGGCATCATCCCATTTTCCCGCGTGTCTTGCGGCGGAAGCGGTATGGATTTTTATATATCGGGTCGCGTCAGTCGTCCAGCCGCTTATCGTAAAAGACGTCGCATCCGGGTTTGTCCAGGAGCCGTCTATCTGTGCGACGGCTATCTTATCCGCGCATACCAAATCGCCTTGGGCGCAGGCGCCAAAATCTATGCCGCCGAAAGCGGCTTCCCAGGCTGATAAAGATGTGTAGCAGTTTGAATAGCCTGTGCAGTTTTCTCTTATTAGAGAGACAGATTCAGCTGCGGCTTGGGCGGAGAAGATGTTGATGTTCAGACCAAGAATTTTGGAAAGCGCCAATAAAGAAAATGCGCTAGCCGTCATAATTAAGAATAACAGAATTGTTTTTTTCATAATTTAGCGTTCAGGTATTAAATCTTTCTATTATTATAACATAAATCCGCCCCTTGTTTCCATAAGTTGCAGACTTCTTCTTTTTATCGTATAATAAGAGATATTTTTATATTTAAATTCATAAAACAATGGGTAATTTAGCAAAAAATTTCTTGATATTTTTTCTTGTATTTTTAGGCATTATTTTTGTTTTCAGCTATTTCGGGCCGAGCGGGCAGAAAGCGGAAAAAATCGGCATTGAAAGATTGGTTGAGCAGGTTAACAAAGAAGAGATTTCCAGCGTAATCATCGAGGGAGATACATTGAAAATAAAATTGAAAGACGGCAAGGAGGAAGAAGCGCGCAAAGAGACAGGCGAATCGTTCGGCGCGCTGATGAAGAATTTCGGCGTGGAAAGCGAGAAGATATCCAAAATGAATGTCCAGGTCAAGAATGAGAGCGGTTTAAATTTCTGGCTTCTGACAATCCTGCCGTTCCTGCTCCCGTTCCTCCTGATCGGCGCCGTCATATATTTTATGATGAGATCGGTGCAGGGCGCGAATTCCAAGGCGATGATGTTCGGACAGTCGCAGGCAAAAGAATTCAGGAAAGACGATAAAGAGAGAGTTACATTCAAAGATGTGGCCGGAGCAAAGGAGGCGAAAGAAGAGCTTAAAGAAGTGGTTGAATTCTTAAAGCATCCGAAAAAGTTTTTAGAATTGGGAGCCCGCATCCCGCGCGGAGTCCTGCTTTTGGGCAGCCCGGGAACAGGTAAGACTTTATTGGCGCGCGCTGTGGCCGGAGAGGCCGGTGTCCCGTTTTTCCATATGTCCGGTTCGGAATTCGTTGAGATGTTCGTCGGCGTGGGCGCGTCCCGCGTACGCGACCTGTTTAAAAAGGCCAAGAAGAGTTCTCCTTGCATAATTTTCGTTGATGAAATAGACGCAGTGGGAAGAAGAAGAGGGGCCGGTCTTGGCGGATCGCATGATGAGCGCGAACAGACTCTGAATCAGATCCTGGTGGAGATGGACGGCTTTGATCCGAGCTCCAATGTGATCGTTATGGCGGCGACCAACAGGCCGGATGTTTTGGATCCGGCATTGCTCAGACCGGGACGTTTTGACAGACAGGTTGTCCTAGATCTGCCGGATATCGCCGACCGTGAAGCGATACTGAAAGTGCATGCCCGCGCAAAACCCTTAGCTAAGGATGTGAGCCTGCGCCGCGTTGCCGAGCGCACGCCCGGATTCAGCGGAGCTGATCTGGCTAACCTTTTAAATGAAGCCGCAATCCTGGCCGCGCGCCGCAATAAAAAATTGATCGAAATGAGCGAGCTCTTTGAATCGATAGAAAAGGTAATGATCGGCCCGGAGAGAAAGAGCCGTGTCTTATCGGATAAAGAAAAAACGATAACCGCTTACCATGAAGCCGGCCATGCCGTTGTCGCTCATTTCCTGCCGCATACGGATCCGGTGCAGAAGATTTCGATCATCGCTCGCGGACAGGCCGGCGGCTATACTTTAAAATTGCCCTTGGAAGATAAGCATATGCACGCGAAAGCGGAGTTCATTGATGAGCTGGCCGTGCTGGTCGCCGGCTATGTGACTGAAAAAGAGATTTTCGGCGATGTGACTACCGGCGCGACTTCTGATTTGCGTCGCGCGACAAAATTGGCAAGAAGGCTGATAACGGATTATGGAATGAGCGAGAATCTTGGGCCGAGGACTTTTGGAGAAAAGGAAGAGATGATTTTCCTGGGCAGGGAAATCCACGAACAACGGGATTACAGCGAAAAAATCGCGGAAAAGATCGATGAAGAAATCGAAAGTTTTATCGGCAAGGCTGTTGTGGCGGCGAGAAATGTCATAAATAAGGAAAAAGCGAATATGGAAAAAGTCGTCCAGACCCTGATGGTCAAAGAAACTTTGGAAAAGGAAGAGTTCGAGGAGATCGTGGGGAGGAAGAATTTAGAAGCCGGAAGTTAGAGGCTTTTTAATCGATCAGTAAATCGGCAAACGAATGTTACGGGTTATTTGTGAAAACCGCTGTCAGATTTGTCAGTTCGCCACAGAGTTATTGTTTTCTGTTTTTTATTTTTTGTGCTATAATTGAAGATATATAAACTAAGCGGGTAATCCGCAAGGAGGAACTATATGTCTCTATACAGAAATCTTTTAGGCCAATCGTTGAAAATAACTTGGCGCAATAAGTATCTTTTGTTTTTCGGCCTTTTCGCCGCTCTGCTCGGCAATGGCGGGCAGTATGAACTTTTAGTCAACGGCCTGAACGGAGAAATCGGGAAAAGCGTTTTTTCCGGATGGCAGAGCTTTAAAGAAACAGGTCTTTTCAGCGCGCAGACATTTTCTAATCTGATCGAAGTGGCGAGGGAAGACACGGCCGCCCTGATCATGGTTTTATTTGTCAGCTTGATAATCCTGGCCATAGCCGGATTTTTGATCTGGCTGTCAGCCGTATCCCAGGCGGCATTGGTCAATAATGCTTCCATCCATATTGCCAATAAAAAAAGCGGTGATTTCAAGATCGGGATGGTTGCCGGCATAAATAAGTTCTGGCCGGTTTTCGGATTGAATATCGTGATGCGGATCGCTATCATCTTGTCATTACTTCTGATCGGCACGCCTGTGATTTTTTTAACCTCTAAACTTGGGTCTGTCGCGGCTGGAATCATCTATGCTTTGGTTTTCGCTGGTTTTATGGCTATTGCTTTGGCCGTCTCTTTCATAATGAAATATGCGATAGGATTTGTTATCATAGAAGAAGATAAATTTTTTGAATCAATCAGGTCTGGCTGGAGGCTTTTTAAAGAAAATTGGCTGGTAAGCATGGAAATGGCTTTGATATTGTTCCTGGTCGGACTCGGAGTCAGTATTGCCTATCTCTTCGCTATCCTGATCTTATTTACGCCATTTTTACTGATCGGCGTCTTGTTGTCGAAAATCACCGTATTCGGATACGTCATTGTCCTGATGATCGCCTTTTTGTTTTATCTGGCAGCCTTGCTCGTTACCGGAGCCGTATTGTCCACGTTCCAGACAGTTTCCTGGACTGCTTTGTTCTTGCAGCTTTTAAATAAAGGCGGTACCAGCAAGATCGTTCGGGTTGTTTCTGGATTGGTAAAATAAAAAATATAGATTTTAGCGAAAAACAGGGCCTAGCCCTGTTTTTTTCTTTCTTTATTTCTCCGATTTTGGTATAATGTAGAGAGCTAAAATTGTAAAAATATAGTAAAATAATAGATATGGATTCAATAGAAGATTTAATAAATTCCTCAAAGGGAAGCGCGGGCGATGAAAGCACGCAGGCTAAATTCCAGACAAAGCAGAATGAAATCAAGATAAAAGAGCGTGAACGTTTAGCCAAACAGCAGGCGGATGGATCGGGATTGCCCTATGTCGATCTTGTCGGTTTTCCGATAAGTCCGGACGCCCTGACTCTTATGGGTGAGGAAGAAGCGAGGGAGTTGTCTGCGGTCTGTTTTTTTTATGACGGGAAAAATTTACGTTTAGGCGCGTCGGATCCGACTGACGGACGAGTGCTGGAAAAAACAAAAGAGCTAAGCGCGCGATATCATGTCGAACCGGCCGTTTATCTTATTTCAGAGCACAGCTTAGAGCATGCCCTCGGATTCTATAAGGCGATTCCGAAGGCGCGTGAATTTGTCCGCGGGATCAAAATCGGCGAAGAGGAACTGGACAAATACAGCGAGCAATTTTCTACATTCAGGCAATTGCAATCGCAGGTTGACAACGCTCCGATTACGGAAATAGTTTCGGTGATTATGGCGGCGGCAATCAAGTCTGGCGCCTCCGATATCCATATCGAAGGAGAAGAGGATAATATAAAAGTGAGATTCAGGGTCGATGGCATCCTGCTTGATGTCATCAATCTTGATAAGGATTTATGGAAAAAGATAATTTCCCGCATGAAAATCCTTTCCGGCGTAAAGATTAATGTGACTGATAAGCCGCAGGACGGGCGCATTTCTATCTATACCAAAAATGACCGCGTTGATATCAGGGCTTCATTCCTGCCAACCAATTACGGCGAAAGCGTAGTGATGAGATTGCTGCGTTCGAGTTCTGTGGGATTGGGGTTTGACGAGCTCGGCATCAGGGACAGATCGTTCCAACAGCTGAAACGGGAGGTGGAGAGGCCGAACGGCATGATCATAACGACCGGACCGACAGGATCCGGGAAGACTACAACGCTTTATGCGGTATTGAAAAAATTGAATGATTCGGAAACTAAAATAATCACCATTGAAGATCCGATCGAATATCAATTGAAAGGCGTTAACCAATCCCAGATCAGTGAAAAATATACTTTCGCGCACGGCTTAAGGTCGATTGTCCGTCAGGACCCGGATGTTATCATGGTTGGCGAAATCCGCGACTTGGAGACTGCGGAAATCGCGATCCAGGCGGCTTTGACCGGACACCTTGTCTTGTCCACCATCCATACCAATGACGCGGCCGGCAGCGTGCCGAGGTTTTTGTCTATGGGCACGAAACCATTTTTACTTGCTCCGGCTTTGAACGCGGTAATCGGCCAGCGGTTGGTCAGACGCATCTGTTCACATTGCAAGACTGAAGATGAATTGGACGCGGAAAACTTAACAAGAGTCAGGGACTTATTGGCAAAGTTGCCGAAAGATGAAAAAAAGGCGATAGATCATGATAATTTGAAATTTTATAAAGGAA
This sequence comes from uncultured Gammaproteobacteria bacterium, assembly GCA_964360445.1. Classification (GTDB taxonomy): domain Bacteria; phylum Patescibacteriota; class Patescibacteriia; order Patescibacteriales; family JAKAJF01; genus CAYHWE01. The sequence goes on from CAYHWE010000038.1 coordinate 5,525, forward strand.
CCGGCTGCGAGCAGTGCCAGGGGCTTGGCTTCAAAGGACGTATCGGCATCTATGAGATCCTGACTATGAACGCGGAATTGGAAAAATTGATTCTTTCCGGCAACGCCAGCGAATATGACATGCGCGACAATGCGGTAAAAAATGGCATGGTTACCATGGTGCAAGATGGCTTGTTAAAAGCTTTGGAGGGGATTACGAGCGTGGAGGAGGTATTCAGGGTAGCGGAGTAATTTAATTTTCAATTAAATAAAAAATAATGTTAAATAAAAAATTCATACAACAGCTAAAAAAAGAATATGGGCAGCATGAGATTGAGCGCAGGAAGATCATCAGCTTGTCTAATTCAGTATTACATGATTCGAAGAGAGTTATTTTTTCTTTGCATAGGGATGATGTGAAAAAGGCGGAAGAATCTTTGGCGGCAATCGAAAAAATATTGGTTGATTTGGAAAAGAATTTCGGCTTTGCCAGGATTTCAGAAGAAGGATCTTATAAGGCGGCGACCGAAGAATATGTCGAAGCAAAGTTTTTTTATTTAGTCATGACCGGAAAGAAGATCGATAAGATCCGAGGTGTAAAGCTGGGCCCTGACAGTTATCTGGGCGGCATCAGCGATCTGACCGGTGAAATGGTGCGCCGGGCGATAAATCAGGCGGCGGCCGGCGATATGGATGAGGTGGAAAGGATCAGGAAATCTATCGATGAGATCATGGCGGAACTGGTAGAATTCGATATGACCGGTTATCTGCGCACGAAATACGACCAGGCAAAAAATAATTTAAGGAAAATGGAACAAGTCTATTATGAAATCAAGACTAGGAAGTAGCAAATATCTAATATTCATACCGTTAATAATCCCGCTTTTTATAGCTGGATTATTTTTTTTGCTGCAGGATAAAAAAGAAGGGAGAAAGAATGTGGATCGAGCTGAAAACGAAAGCATTGAAGCAGAGGATGAATTGATTGTTTTAGATAATAGTCTGCCCGCCAATGAAGCTAAGAAGATACGCATGGTTTTTTTCGGCGACCTGATGCTTGATCGCAATGTCGGCGCGCAGATTAAAAAAACCGGCCTGCATTATCTTTTTGAAGAACTGGAGAAGAACGGTTTGTTCAGCGGTTTTGATCTGGTCAGCGCCAATCTGGAAGGCGCGGTTACGGAGAATGGTGGGCATTATGCTCCGGTTAACGCTTATGATTTTGCTTTCAATCCGAGCTTGATTTCGGAATTAAAAAAGTATGATTTTAGTTTTTTTAACTTGGCGAACAATCATTTTACCGACCAAGGAGAAAGGGGGACAGGGGAAACGCGTGAGAATCTGGATAGATTGAGCTTTGGTTTTTCCGGTTGCGCGGACAGGCAGGTCGGCGATTGTTCGACAAAAATAATCGAGGTTGGCGGTAAAAAAATAGGCATGGCCGGGTTCAGTATGGTTTATGGATTGTTGGACAACGAAAAAGCGAAAGAAGAGATTGCGGAGTTAAAAAATAATTCAGATTTGGTCATAGTGAATGCGCATTGGGGCGAGGAATATACGCATCATTTTAATAAACATCAGGAAAAATTAGGCCATGATCTTATCGATGCGGGAGCGGATATGATAATCGGGCATCATCCGCATGTCGTGCAGGGGGTGGAAATTTATAAGGACAAGCCGATTTTTTATTCTTTGGGCAATTTTGTTTTTGACCAGTATTTTTCCGCGGATACGCAGGAGGAATTGGCGATTGAGATCAATTTTTCGGATGATAAAAAAGAATTCATCTTGCATCCGATGCAGTCAGTTAAAAGCCAGCCGAGATTGTTAGAGGAAGATGGGAAGAATAAATTTTTGGAAAAATATGTGAGTTGGTCGAAGGTGAGTAAGGAGGTTGGGGAAGAGATTAGAAATGGGAAAATAATTTTAAAGTAGTGCCATTGCGAGGAGCGACTAGCGACGAAGCAATCCTTAATAGTTGTTTATTCGCTGCGCTGAGCCTCACTTTTGGAATCAAAAGTAAGCAAAAATTTCGGGGGCTTCAATGCGCTCTCATATTGATTGAAGTCCGAAGCTTTACCCTTGGCGCTTAGTTCAGCCCCCGAACCCCTTGGAGCTTTTAACACCTATTTGGTAGTGTAAAATATATGAAAATCGCAATCATATCTGATATCCACGACAATCTAGTCAATTTGAAAAAGTGCTTGGGCTGGTGTAGCGCCAATGGGGTCGAGCAGCTTGTTTGTTGCGGCGATGTGGCTAATTCTGAAACGCTGCAGTATTTATCTGAAAAGTTTTCTGGTCCGATCCATCTAGTGAAAGGCAATATGGAGATATTTACAGATGGTGAAGCTGAGGAATTTAAAAATATAATTTTTTACGGCAAATTAGCAAGATTTGAGTTGGCAGACAAAAAAATCGGCGCTTGCCATGAACCGTTTTTGATCGTTAAAGTTTTGGAATTGGGCAAGTGCGATATTGTTTTTTACGGCCATACCCATAAACCATGGGAGAGCATGGAGAATGGAGCGCGGGCAATCAACCCCGGCACTTTGGGTGGCGTATTCCAAAAAGCGACTTTTGCGGTTTGGGATACGGAAAAAGAAGAGTTAGAATTGAAGATTTTGGAGATGATGTAAAAATTAT
>CAYHWE010000039.1:0-6409 GCA_964360445.1 uncultured Gammaproteobacteria bacterium
CTTTATCAAAAACTTATACGATCCTTGCCCCGAAACAGAGAGAAACAGTCTTCCAAGTCATCATGAAGAATTTCGAATCTATGTTCGGATGGGTTGGCAATATGAAACAATAATATGCATAGCATAAAAAAGTTAAAAAACAATTTGCGGTTAGTAACCGTACCGGTACAGGGAACCAAGACGGCAACCGTTTTGGTGCTGGTCGGCACGGGCGCAAGGTATGAAACGAAAGAAAATAATGGTATTTCTCATTTCCTTGAGCACATGGTTTTTAAGGGGACCGAAAAACGCCCCACCGCTTTGGCGATTTCTTCCGAGCTAGACGGCATAGGCGGAGAATTCAATGCTTTTACCACAAAAGAAAGTACCGGCTTTTACGCTAAGGTTGATGCATCTAAAATCGAAATTGCCATGGATGTCATCAGTGATTTTTTGCTCAATTCCAAATTTGATCCGGCAGAAATAGAAAAAGAGAAAGGGGCTATTATCGAAGAAATCAATATGTATGAAGATGCTCCCATGGATACTGTCGGTGATCTGCTAGAGGAGTCTTTGTATGGCGATCAGCCGGCAGGCTGGGAAGTTTTAGGCCCGAAAGAAAACATCCGCAAATTCAGCCGGGAAGATTTTACCTCTTATTTGGATTCGCAATACGGTTCACAGAATATGGTCGTCTGTGTTGCTGGCAAGATAGATAAAAAAATCAATGCTTTGGTAGAAAAATATTTCGGAAATTTTAAAAAGACAAAGATAAGAAACAAGCTCCCGATAATTGACAAACAATCAAGGGCGAACCATTTAATCAAGACAAAGAAAACCGACCAGGCGCATATTTCTTTGGGTGTGCGCAGTTATGGGATGTGCCATAAGAATGAGTATGCCTTGAAAGTGATGACTGTTCTTCTTGGCGGTTCTTTGAGTTCGCGTATGTTCATGAGTTTGCGCGAACAGCGCGGTTTAGCTTATTATGTAAGGACAGGTAGCGAGTTTTATACAGATGCTGGCTATATGACCACCCAAGCAGGAGTGCCGGTAGATAAGGTGAAAGAGTCGATGGATGTTATTTTGAAGGAATATAAGAAACTGAAAACAGAATTGGTCGGAAAAGAAGAATTGCAAAGAGTAAAGGATCTGATCAACGGCCGGGTCGCCATCCAATTAGAATCATCCGATTCGAATGCTAACTGGTATGCCAAGCAGCTGCTTTTGCAGAACAAGGTCGTCACCCCGGATGAGTATCTGAAAAAAATAAACAAAGTCAGCCCTAAAGATTTGATGCGGGTAGCGAATGAAATCTTTGTTAACAACAGATTGAATTTTGCCGTCATCGGTCCGTATGCGGATAAGAAGGAGTTTGATGGGTTGTTGGTAGTTTAAATTATAAAATTAATGTCTGATTCTCTAAGCAAATTGAATAAAGAACAAAAGGAGGCCGTGACGCATGTTGACGGCCCCTTGCTTATTGTTGCCGGCGCGGGTACGGGAAAGACGACAGTTTTGATCGAGAGATTGAATGATCTGATCAAGAACGGGCATGCTAAGCCGGAGGAAGTCTTGATCACCACCTTTACGGAAAAAGCGGCCAAGGAAATGGAAGAGAGGGCGGACAAGCTTTTGCCTTACGGTTATGTGGATTTATGGATCAATACTTTCCATTGTTTTTGCGAACGCGTTTTGCGCGAACACTGCCTTGATATCGGCTTGCCCAGCGATTTTAAATTGATAACCCAAACAGAGCAATGGATGCTATTGCGCAAGAATTTGGATAGATTGGATCTGGATTATTATAAGCCTTTGGGCAATCCGACAAAATTCATCCATGAAATCATCAGGCATTTTTCCCGCTTGAAAGATGAGAATATTCCCGCTCGGGAATATTTGGAATATGCGGAGAAGCTTAAGCTTGATACGGATTCGACTGATCAGGAGCAAGAATTGGAGATAAAAAGGGTGAATGAGCTGGCGAATACTTATCATATTTACAACCAGCTGCTTTTGGACGAGAGCCTTTTGGATTTCGGCGATCTGATCTGTTACACGATCAAACTTTTCCGGGAACGGCCGAATATCCTGAATTTATATCGCGAGAAATTCAAATTTATCATGGTCGATGAATTCCAGGATACGAATTGGTCGCAGTATGAGCTGATAAAGATGCTGGTCGCGCCAAAAAACCTGCCTGCGCAGGCAGGTAATTTGGTAGTAGTCGGTGATGATGACCAGGCGATCTATAAATTCCGCGGCGCTTCGCTTTCGAACATCATGCAATTCAAGGATGATTTTCCAGGGGCGCAGGAAATCGTGCTGTCGAAGAATTATCGTTCCGGACAGAATGTTTTGGACGCCGCCTACCGGTTTATCGCCCATAACAATCCTAATCGTTTAGAGGTAAAATTGGGAATAAATAAAAAATTAGAAGCGGCGCAAAGCGAGAAGGGGGAGGTCAATCATCTGCATTTCCATACGGAGCAGGAAGAAACGGAAGAGGTGGCCAAGAAAATAATCGAATTATATAAAAAAGAAAAAGAAACGGGATGGGCGGACTTTGCCATATTGGTCAGGGCGAATGATACGGCTGATAAATTTGTCGCCGAACTGTCTCGTCTCGGCATCCCGAACCAATTCATTTCTTTGCGCGGCCTTTACTTCAAGCCGATTGTTTTGGATATTATCGCTTATTTGAAACTTCTTGATAATTATCATGAATCCGGAGCCCTGTTCCGCGTCTTGAATATGGAAGTATTCAAGATCGGCCATGGCGATATCGTGAATATCAATAAATTCGCGCGTCGGAAAGCATGGTCGATGTATGAGACTTTGAAAAATGTCGCTGCCGTCCCGAACATCGAAAAGCAATCAGTTGAGAATATCAACCGCTTATTAGGCTTGATCAAGAAACATTCTGACTTGGCGCAAAAAGAAAAGGTGTCCAAGATTTATGTGTCATTCTTGAATGATTCCGGTTTGAGCAAGATGGACCACGACAAGCATTCCGACCTTTTCGATTATTTGAACCAGTTTTACCAACGCATCAGGAAATTCGAAGAGGCGAGTCCGAATCCGAGATTGAAAGAATTCATGCAGCTTCTGGAATTGGAATTCGAATCCGGAGAAACGGGATCGTTGCGTTTGAACTTAGAAGATAATGACGCGGTCAAGATCATGACCGTGCATGCGTCCAAGGGCTTGGAATTCAAATACGTATTCATTCCGAGCTTGGTGGATAAAAAATTTCCGGTGGTGACCAGGATGGAAAAAATTTCCATACCCGATGAATTGGTGAGAGAGAAATTGCCGGTAGGCGATATCCATATTGAAGAGGAAAGAAGGTTGTTTTATGTCGCCTTGACCCGCGCGAAGAAAGAATTGTTTTTAACAAGCGCGTCTGATTACGGCGGTGAACGGGAGAAGAAACTTTCCCGATTCATTTTAGAGACCGGTGTCAAACAAGAAAACAAAGAAGCAATTAAACAAAAAAGCAAGAAACAGAATGGCTTATTGAAGGAATTGAAATCGGAATATAAAGAAATAAAGAATCCGGTCAAATATGCTTTGCCGGCTAAATTTTCCTTCTCGCAGCTCGAGGCTTATTCAAAATGCCCATTGCAGTATAAATTCAATTTCATCTTGAAGATCCCGGTTGAGGATAAGGTCAGCCTGATATTCGGCCGCGCGATCCATAATACTTTGCGCGATTTCCTTGCCCCGCTTTTAGGCGGCTCCACCCAGCAGGCCTTGTTCAGCAAAGGAGAAATGATTTATCCGACCAGGGAAAAATTATTTGAGCTCTATGAGCAAAATTGGCAAGATGACGGTTATGAAACAAAAAAAGAAAGGGATGCATTCAAGGCAAAAGGCAAAAAGATAATGCAGGATTTTTATGCTGATATCGAACATAACGGCTGGCCGGATACCATGTTTTTGGAAAAAAGCTTCAATGTAAAAATCGGCGGCCACACCCTGAAAGGATCGATCGACAGAATTGACCGGTTGAATGGCAATGAAATTGAAATCATCGACTACAAGACCGGCAGCGCAAAGGAAAAAGTTGAGGCCGACCAGAAACGTCAGTTGATCTTGTACAAGATTGTCGCTGAAGAAGTTTTCGGCTTGAAGGCGACAAAACTGTCTTTCTATTATTTAGAAGGCGGCAATAAGGTTTCTTTTGAGGCGAAAGATAAAGAAGTTGAAAAAGTAAAAGAGCAGATAGTCAGTCAGGTTGAGGCGATCAAGAAATGCGACTTCACTCCCGATCCAAATCAATTTACTTGCAAATACTGCGATTTCCGGAATATTTGTGAGTTCAGAAAAGGCTAATTCTTGCCAAAAAACAAAGGAAATGGTAAGGTGAGTATAGTTAAAGATCATTGAGATCGTTAGGATTGTTAAGATCGTTGGGATTTATCTCAATGATTCCAAAGCTCCCAATAATCCCAATAATCCCAATAAAAAATGACGCTCCGTTCTTATTTAACTACGATGATTTTTGCGACGATAATCTGCTGGACTGTTTTCTTTTTTGTCGTCTGGACCGTGAATCCGCAAACCAGCAATATCGCCGGCTTTTTATTGTTTTATATATCCCTGTTCCTGTCTTTAGTCGGAGCGGCGGCGATTGCAGGATTTTTAGTCAGATTTGTCGGTTTGAAGCGCGATTTGATTTTCCGTTCAGTAAAAGAAGCGTTCAGGCAATCTTTTTTATTCGCTTTTTTGATCGTTGCGTCCCTGGTCCTTTTGTCCCATGATTTATTCAGTATGCTTAATCTGATTTTATTGATCATGGGAATTTCCGTTTTAGAATATTTTTTGATCAGCAATAAGAGCGTGTAAATTTCCCTCCTCCTTGCTAAGGAGAGTGGGCAATAAATGACTATGATAGAAAAATTGCAAAAATTAAAAGAGGAGGCTTTGGAGAGTTTGAGTAAGGTGAAAGACTTGAATTCCTTCCGTGAAATAGAGGTTAAATATTTAGGCCGCAAAGGCGATCTGACTAATATTTTGCGTGGCGTTTCTGAATTGGGTGATGAAGAAAAAAGGAAGGTTGGTAAATTGGCAAATGATATTAAATTGGAATTATTTTCTAAGTTTGAGGAAGTCCGGAATGCTTTAGAGAAAAAAGGAGGCAAGGACAGATTCATTGATGTTACTCTGCCTGGAAAAAAAATAAGCAAAGGGCATCTTCATCCGACAACGATCGTGCAGAACGACCTTGAAGATTTATTTATTTCTTTGGGTTTCATGGTGCTTGATGGTCCGGAGTTGGAATCTGATTATTATAATTTTGAAGCGCTCAATATCCCGAAATATCATCCCGCTCGCGATATGCAGGATACTTTTTATATCGATAAAAAAAACGCGGAAGGCGAATCTGATCTGGTGATGCGCACCCATACTACATCCATGTTGGTGCGGTCAATGCATAAATATGGCGTGCCATTAAAGGCCATGATCGCAGGCCGTTGTTTCCGCAATGAGGCGACCGATGTCCGCCATGAACACACCTTTTATCAGATGGATGGATTTATGATCGATAAAGAAGTCAATTTGAGCCATTTGAAAGGTATTTTGGAAACAGTAGCTAAACATCTTTACGGTCCGGAAACAAAGGTCCGCATGCGCCCGAAATTCTATCCTTTCGTGGAGCCGGGAACTAATGGCGAGGTAACTTGCTTTTTATGTCATGGCGCCGGTTGCCGTTTGTGCAAATACAGCGGTTGGTTGGAAATTTTCGGCTGCGGCATGATCCATCCGAATGTATTGCGCGCGGGCGGAATCGATCCGAAAGAATATTCCGGCTATGCCTTCGGTTTCGGCTTGAGCCGCGTTGTCCAACTTAAATATGGCATCGAAGATGTACGCCTATTCCAAAGCGGCGATTTAAGATTCTTAGAACAATTCTAATATGTATTTATCTTTAAATTGGTTAAAAGACTTTGTGAAAATCCCTAAATCACTGACTCCGGAGGAGTTGGGGTTGAAGCTGACTTTGCATACGGTTGAAGTCGAGGGTATCCAGAAACAGGGAGACAGGTTCAAGAATGTCGTGATCGGCAGGATTTTGGAAATCAAAAAACATCCGGATGCTGACCGTTTGCAACTAGCGAAAGTAGATGTCGGCAAAGAAGTTTTAGATATCGTTTGCGGCGCGCCGAATATCGCAGTCGGGCAGTTCGTGCCGGTTGCGACGGTCGGAGCTATCTTGCCGAACGGACTAGAAATCAAGGAAGCGGAAGTACGCGGCGAGAAATCACGCGGCATGCTTTGCGCAGCCGATGAATTAGGATTGGGCGATGACCATTCCGGCATCATGATTTTGAAAAAGGCTAAATTGGGTTCAAGTTTTTCAGATTATCTGGGTTTACAGGATATAATTTTTGAAGTCGATAACAAGGCTTTGACCAACCGCCCT
>CAYHWE010000040.1:0-6092 GCA_964360445.1 uncultured Gammaproteobacteria bacterium
AGGTTGCTTGCCACCTCACCGAAGCTTATCGCAGGCTGCTACGTCCTTCATCGTCTTTTTATGTCAAGGCATCCACCATATACACTTAATGAGATTTTCCCACACTTTTGATTTCAAAGTGTGTGCGTTCTGAAATAAATTGCAAAATATTTCAAAACTGGTTCTTTGTTCTTTTAAACATTTGTTGTGTTGTTTTTTCGATGCTTGATTTCTCATCAATCGTCTTATTGATGAGAACTACTATATTAAATTGTTAATGTTCTTTCCGGAAACTGTGAATTGATCCCGCCTGAGGCAGGACCAATTTTCAACTTCCTGTCGACCAAACAAACAAAAAAACCGCTTTAAGCGGTTTCAAACACTAAAAATGGCTGTGTCTAACCGCTTATGAGTTTAGTTGATAAATATATTTTACGCATATATTTTTATACAATGATTATATTATATATGATTTAAATTTACTGTCAAGCCTGCAAAACTATAATAATATTAGCCTAAAATCAGCCAATCAACAGGACTAAATTTCGCCGACCTGCCGTAACGGATTAAATTATCTTGAATTTATCCAATAATTCCGGATTTACCATCTGGCTTTGCGCCACTTCTCTGGAAATTGTTTTATCTTTATAAAGTTTTTTCAGATCCTGGTCCAGACTGCCCATTCCATCTTTGGCGTTGGTCTCAATCACGGTTTTCAACTGGGCTATCTTATTCTCGCGGATTATATTGGAAACAGCCGGCGTATTTATCATGATTTCTCTCGCCGCCACTCTTCCGCCATTCTCTTTCGGCAATAAACGTTGTGAAATCACTCCGGCAAGAGTCATCGAAAGCTGCATGCGGACCTGGTTCTGCTGATGCGGAGGAAATATATCGATGATACGGTCGATCGTCTGCGCCGCGCTATAAGTATGGAGAGTCGCCAGGACCAAATGGCCGGTTTCAGCTAAAGTTATAGTGGCGGCAATGGTTTCCAGGTCTCTCATTTCGCCGACCATGATAACATCCGGGTCCTGCCTTAAGACATGCTTCAAGCTATTTTCAAAAGTAAGCATATCGCTTCCGAGCTGTCGCTGGATAACAATGCTTTTATCCGACTTGAATAAATATTCGATCGGATCTTCAAGTGTGATTATATTGCAGGAACGATTACTGTTGATATAATTAAGCATCGCCGCAAGAGTGGTCGACTTGCCGCAACCCGTCGGACCAGTAACTAAAATCAACCCCTGATCCAGCCCCAATAGGCTGTAAACGATGGGGGGCATATTCAGGTCTTCCAAAGTAGGCATCTCATCGCTTATGACTCTTGCCACCAAGCCGATGTTCCCTCTTTCATAATGAAGATTGACTCTGAATCTTAAGCCGTTCAATTCATATCCGAAATCTAATTCGCGGGTAGTAAGGAATTTTTCTTTCTGTTCCAGCGTCACTAAAGAAAAAACGGCCTGCTCCATCTCTTTGCTCGTAACAGGCTTATCATCGATACTGACCAGTTCGCCATCAACACGCAAATAGGGAGGAAGACCGACAACTAAATGGACATCTGAAGCTTTTTTTTCGACAGACGCATTCAAAATTTCTTTAATGTTCATATTTTTTGTTTGAGATAATTAAGATTTTTGAGATTATTAGGATTACCACTTTTTCTTCGCGATCCCTTTTTCCGCCGCGTCTATCTGTGCTTCCTGCTTTGACGAGCCCTTTCCCTTTGAAATCAATTCTTCATTGACATATAAGCCTACCTCGAATATCTTGGCATGATCCGGACCTGATTCGCCCAGCACTCGATAATGCGGAGTAACGCCGTATTCCTCCTGGGATTTTTCCTGAAATCTTGATTTAGGATCAAGATACAATTTATTTTCAAGAATATAATCCAGCTTGGACAGGATATTTTCTTTGATGAATTTTTTAGCCAGACGGATGCCCTGATCGAGATAGATAGCGCCGATAACGGCTTCAACGGCATTGGCCAGAATGTATTGCCGCGCCTTAGAGTTCTTATCTTTCAGTTCTCCTTTCGACAGATAAAGATAATCTTCCAGTTTGATTTCCGCCGCGATCTGAGCAAGCATTTTCGCGTTTACAAGACTGGCCCGCCAGTTCGTCAGGTCCCCTTCATCCTGTAAAGGGAACCGGTTGAATAGATATTCCGTAACGACGATTTCCAGGACAGCGTCGCCCAAGAATTCCAATCTTTCATTGTGGTTAAGCCCGAAATTAGGGTGTTCGTTCAAATATGAACGATGCGTAACCGACTGCCTGAGCAGATCCAAATTCTTAAACTCCACTCCGAGTATTTTTTCAAGTTTAGAAAAATCCTTGTCTTTCATCTTAATCGAGTCAACAGTAAATAGTAAACAGAAATATTTTTCTACTCACTTTTCACGGTTTACAATAAAATTAACCCTTAATTTCTTCTTCTTTAACCTCCTCTTTTTTCACATCCATATCCTTATAAATAGCTCCTAAAACTCCGTTAACGAACTTCCCGGAAGACGCTCCGCCAAAAGTCTTGGCTATTTCTATCGCCTCATTTATCGCGACTTTCGCGGGAATATTGTCATCAAAAACCAGCTCATAAATCCCTATCCTGAGAATATTCCTATCGACCATCGTTATCTGGTCCAGCGGCCATTCGGTAGCATATTTGATTATATGCTTATCAATCTCATCAATGTTTTTAACAACTCCATGGACCAGGCTGTCAACAAATCCCTTATCGTCAAAATCGGGAGCAAAACTTGAAAAAACCTCTTTAGCCGTGCCTTCCAAAACATCTCCGCGCTTATCATTAAAATCCCAGTTGAACAGGGTTTGCATTGCGAGTGTGCGCGCTAAATGACGATTAGACATTATTTTAGTTAACTAATGATAGCAATTAGTTGATGATTAAAAAACCAACCAACTAATTAACTGATTAACTATTTTTTAGTTTTTACTTTGACCTTGACTGCTGCACGTCCTTTGTAATTTCCGCATTTTTTACATGCTGTGTGCGGCAGAATAGCTTCGCCGCAGTTCGGGCATGCATTCAATTTGACGTTCTTTAAAGCTTCGTGGGAACGGTTTCTTCTTGCTTTACTAGAAGACCTTCTTTTTGCTGGTACTGGCATACGATAAATTCAAAAATCAAAATTCAAAAATCAAAATTTATGAAATTGATATATTAAATAATAAATAATGAAATTAGTATAACCTAAATCTGCGGACAAAGTCAAGGATTATTTATATCTCAAAGCGTCTAGCGGGTTAAGTCTTGAAGCGCGCATCGAAGGGAATAATCCGGTCAGGAATCCGATTACAGTCGAAAACACGAGAATAAATCCGATAAACCACATCGGCCTATAAAAAAGATTCAAAGATTGTCCTCCGAAATTTTTGGCAAGCAGGTTTATGCCGAAATTAGCGATCTCGCCGCCTAGATATCCGATAACTATCCCTCCGATTCCTCCCAAAAGTCCCATCAAGACCGATTCGATCAGGAATATCTTTTTGATATCCCCCTTTGAAGCCCCGATTGAACGCATAATACCGATCTCATTGATACGTTCGAGCAATGTAACCGTCATGGTGTTGAACATGCCGATTGCGGAAACGATAAGAGCGACTAAGCCGAATAGCGCTAAAATGATCTGGATGATTTTAAAGATTTTTTTAGCTTGATCTATGGTGTCGGACAGTGCCGACGCCAGAAAACCCATATCGATTATCTGGCTCCTGATGTCCTCCATGAATCTTTCTTCCCTTACTTTGACTTTTATCGCGGAAAACCTGTCGATATTAAGATCGGAAATAGAATGCGCGGGGATAAAAACGAAACTGCTGCTTTCATCATCTATTACGCCCTTTACCACATATTTATTATCCCTCTTGATCGCTTTTACCTCCTCAAACCCTTCCTCATTTTTTTCCGAGGTAAGCAAGGTCAAAGAGATTTCCTTGTTAAGTATTTTTTCCGGGTCCAGATTGAACAGCTCCGCTCCGGCAGAAGAGATAACAATGCCGTTAGCGTCCGTTTCGTTGAACATGCCGCCTAACTGGGTGGTCATGCCGCTCAATCTGAAATAAGAAGGATTGACGGCATACACAAGGCCATCGCCGGTCAGCTCGCCGATGCTGAATTGCGAATTCAATGTTACAACCGGACTTACCTCGGCAACATTCTGTATCTGGGAAAATTTAGTCAGGCTATCCTGATCCAGCGCGATGGCCGCGGAAGATCCCGGCGTCACATCAATACTTAACAATGCGTCAGCGCTGGTAATCTGGCTCAAAATCGTATTCTGCAGACCATATCCTAAAGAAACCAGGAACAAAACCGTGCCGATACCGACGCCCACGCCTAAAATAGTCAAAAAAGTCCTCATCGGCCTTGTCGTAAAGGCTCTGGTTGAAAGCAATAATAAATCAGACATCATCATAAGATTCCGCTCTATTTATATTTACCCAAAATTAATAACTCAAGCCTGCTCGATATTTTCTTAACCATCCTTCTGTTCAATCCCGCTCCGCCCCTCTTCAGAGGCATATCTATGACTTTCTCAAACGCGCCCCTGTCCATAACATTCTCAATCCTTTGCTTGACCGCGTTGTCAAAAATTTTCAAGACGTCCAGATTCTGTATCTCCATATCGAAAGCATCAAGCAGATACTGCCTGACCTGCACGATTTCCTCCTCCGTATCGATGAGCTTATTCTGCTTCGCTTCGATTTCCTGCGCTTCAAGATATTTGATTTCAGTCACGATGCTCTTAATCTTTTCATACAATTTTTCCGCGGTGCGCTTATCAAACCCCATACCACCTTTTGCGATCTCCATATCCAAAAATTTATACAATTCATCGCTATTATCAATGCCTCTCAGCAATAAATATTCGACTCTCTTTGTAATCTGTTCGATTTCTTCCGTAGTCATTCCCAGCAAAGCCTCAAGCGCGATCTGTTTTGCCTTAAAAGGAACCAATAGGCTTCCGGCTTGAGCCGATGAAAGTCCGGAGTAAGTCCTGAGCAATAATTCCAGCTCCTTTGAGACCGCCGGCTTCTGTTCCACTTTTTCTTCCTGTTTGACCAGATTCTCGATCCTCCTATCAACAACTTTATTTACCTTGGTTTCTATTAGCCGGCCGTCTTTCATAAAAAATATCCTATGGGCGTATCTTAAATGCTCCGGGTTATGGGTAACAAGGATGATCGTTTTTTTCTGATTTTCATTAAGTTCGCTCAGAAGGGCCATTACCTCGTCAGAAGATTTCGAATCAAGATTGCCGACAGGTTCATCGGCAAAAATAAGGTCCGGATTATTCATGAGCGACCTGCAAATAGCGACTCTTTGCTGCTGGCCGCCAGATAGTTCGTTCGGTAATTTATCGGCCTGACGGGCGACTCCGAAGTGTTCCATAAGTTCCATAGCCCTTTTTTTACGCTCTTCCCGCAAACTTTTTTTCAAGAAAACTTGAGGCAAAATAACATTATTCAACACAGAAAGAGAGGCGATCAGATAATAAGCCTGGAAGATCATTCCCATTTTTTCGCGATGGAATTCCTCAAGTTCGCCCGCTTTCATCTGAGCCAGGTCGCTCTTGTCGATAAAGATATGGCCATGGATATTCCTTTCCAGTCCGGCAATGGAATAAAGCAAGGTTGATTTGCCGCATCCGGAAGGACCGAAGAATATGATGAATTCGCCGGAATATATTTCTAAATTAATATCTTTCAAGGCATGCACCTCATTGCTTTTACCTAAAAAATAAATTACATCAAGATTCCTGATTTTTATGATTGGATCCATGTTCATACCGACATTATAACAATTTTCAGCTAATTTTAAAATAATTCTGAAGCATGATTCATATTATTTTAACCCTGCTTCAGACTTTCCTGAGTTATTAACAAGATGCATTTATTATAACAAGTTTTTGGCTTTATGAGAAATTTTTACCGTCCTGCTCGCCCAACAACCATATAAGCCATTCTTGTTTAGCCCCCTCACCTTGCGGGGCGAACCCCGCTGAGCCGTAGGCGAGTATACGGGGTGAATAAGATCAGATACATATTGGACTCCGAAGGAGGCTAATATGTATGCAAAT
>CAYHWE010000041.1:0-5608 GCA_964360445.1 uncultured Gammaproteobacteria bacterium
CACCATTCGCCGCCCTGAGTGGCGCAGGTGGCTGAATCATTGGCAGGACAAGTCATCCCGGTCGAAGCGCACCAGCCTCCTCCATAAGAACTCGTGCTTGCGCACCAATTCCTTCCCTTAGATACGCATGTCGCCTCGTCATTCACAGGACAGCTCGATCCGCCTGTCGCGCACCAGCCTCCGCCTCCAGATTGGTATGCGCACCATTCGCCGCTTTGGACGGCGCAGCTTGCGGAATCATAAGCCGGACATGGGCTGGTTGAATATGAACACCAGCCAGTGGCCCCGTCAGAATTTTTACACCACTTTCCTCCGCCGGAACTACAGGTAGTTTCCTGGCTTGAAGAAGTTGATGGACAAGCAGACCCGGCGGGAACAGTTGTTCCGTCAGAACAGGTCTGGCTGCCCGTGGTAGTGGATGTTTCAGCATACGCCACAATTCCCATCGCCAATAAAAAAACAATGGAAAGCGGCGCAATCCACTTTAAACTCCTTAATTTTTCCATACGAGTTTAAATCTTAGTTTATTAAATTATTAATATTCCATATCGCCCATGAAGCAAAATGGGATAAAATTTTTTTTAAATAAAATCTGAATCTGGAATTCCGGAAAAATTTTATTCTTTTAAAAAAGATGTTATACTTGAAGGGTGCGATCGGTTGTGCACAATATATTTTTATTATAACACAATGACCCTGGGAAATAAAATTAATTTTGTCCTGATAACGACTGTTACGGTTATTTTGGCCGGCGCCTTCTGGATTATAACCGACCTGGAAAGCCGCAGCATCAAACAGCAGATCAATTCAGACGCCGGCATCATGACCTCCCTGATCCGCGATGATATCGAATATATGTTTTCCGAAATCGACTACCTGGAAAGCACATTGCAGGAAGCGGTCAACAAGATGGGCTCTATCAACGGCATCAAATACATACAGATTTTTGATCCGGCCGGGCATATTGCCGCAACAACCAAACAGGGGGAAGGCATAGGCCAAAAAGCGGAAGAAGACGACCTGGAAATACTTAATAAAATATTAAAAACAGGGGAAACGATTGAAATAAAAAAAGATAAAGGCGATTATTTCGAGCTTGAGAGGATAACTCCGATCAAAATAGGTTCAAAAATAATCAATATCATTGAAACAGAAGTAAAAACTGGCTCAAAAGACGCGGGAGACATTAAAGACTCGGAAAAATTACTCAATCTGATTGCCATCGGAATTGAAGAAAACGCCAAATCCATAATAATCGCCAAAACCCAGAATGAAGGCGCTCTGCAGAAAGCGACAAACAGCGTCATCAAGCTTGGCTATTTCCATGATGTATTCATATTTGACAAGAACCTCAATATTATCGCGGCAACAGGAGATCATTACAAAAACCCGGGATTTGATCCGGATGAATATATGGATATAAGAAAAGATGTATTATCCGGCAAGATAAAAGAAGCTGTCTATAACCATAAAAATCATGATGATCCGAACACAAAAGCGAAAGTAATCCCTGTTTATATCGGAAACGGTAAAATAGCGGGCCTGGTTGAAACACATATACTGCCCGATGCCTTCCAGTATAAAATAGATGCGTTGCGCCTGCGCATGGGCCTTGTCATGATCGTATTAGTGATATCTTTGGCGGGACTTTTAGTCTATCTTATAAAAAAAGAGGTTGTTAACCCGATAACGGAATATTCGGATGTCGCCCAAAAAATCGCCTCCGGAGACCTCAATCAGAACATAAAAAATACCTCCGATGACGAGATCGGAAAATTCGGAAAAGTATTCAATCTGATGGTCAACAATATCAGGGAATTGGATAAATTAAAATCGGAGTTCATCTCAGTCGCGACCCATCAGTTGCGCTCCCCTCTTTCCGTTGTCCGCCTGGCGATAGAAACCGTATTGGACGGCGAGGCAGGACAGATCAATGACAAGCAGAAAAATTTCCTTGATCAGGCCTCTAAAAGCAATGAAAGGATGATACAATTGGTTGATGACCTTTTAGATATTTCCAGACTTGAGGCAGGAAAAACGGAGTATGAGATGGTCGAAGGCTCGCTTGAAGAGCTGACGGAAAACGCTGTCCAGGAATTCCATCAGATAGCTAAGCATAAAAATATTCTTCTGAATTATCATGGACCGGAAAAATCGCTGCCGGACATAAAAATGAATTCTCTCAAGCTGAAAATGGTGATTGAAAATCTCGTGGACAATGCGATCAAATACACTCCGAACGACGGCCAGGTCGATGTATCTGTTAAGGGCGGGAAAGATCATATCGAGATCATTGTCGCGGATACGGGAGTAGGCGTCCCAAAAGACCAGATCCCGAAATTATTCGCCAAATTTTTCAGAGCCAGCAACGCTTTAGAAAAAAGGATCGACGGCACCGGGCTCGGCTTATATATCGCCAAAAAAATCATAGAAAAACATAATGGCCATATCTGGGTGGAATCGGAAGAAGGCAACGGCACGCAGATGCATTTTACGATCCCGAAAAAACAAGCCTGAAATATAATCATCTGATAAACTTTTTAGCACATAAAAACCCCTGGATTTTACCCCAGGGGTTTTGCTTCATGAATACGTCTTTTAAGCCTGTCAAATCCTATAATCATGAGCCTTGAGCCCTAATGAATAAGCCTTTAACCTTAATCCTGTATCCTTTGAAATTACCACTATCCTGCAGGATGTCCTGACATTTTGCCAGTACATAGCTGAAGCTATCACCATATCATCATTGGTGCGCTCCCATTCTGGCGGCAAATATTTTTTTAACCCATCTTCTTCATGAAGATAGATCAAGATATTTTTTTTGCCAGGACTGCCCCCTCTCTCGATTACCCCTCTTTTTTCATAGATGCTTATAATACTTAATGCCTTCCCGGCCATATCCCGCTTTCTTTTATTCATGCCTCTTTCAAGCTTTTCTAATTCCTGGATGACTATCAACGGTATGATAACCAAATTCGATCCCCCGAGAGATTTCAGCTTGTCAGGCGAATACATCAAAACACTGGTATCGATTATAAGTATAGACTTATTGCCAAAATATCCATTGGGCATCTGCCGACCTCCATTTATTTTTATAAATTATCCAAAGATCACGCCCTCCTTTCTTAAAAAAATAAGAACGCGCTTACGTCCCTATTTTTTTCTATTATTCTTCTTTTTTCCGCCATACTCCCCTGCCACTTCAACCAATTTTTTGATGCCTTCACTGATCAAAAGCAGGTATGACGCGCCGTGATCGAATTTTTCCTTGAAGGCGCGGAAAGTCTCATCTACCTTATTTATCCTTGCCCGCATCTCTTTAGTCATCACATAAACCTGCCTGATTATCATGATCATATAGTACAAAAGCCAAGCAAAAAATGCAGACAATAAAAAAATGCCGAAAGCTATGACGATATACATTATATCTTTGCTGGATTGGATCAAGTCCATAGATTAAAAAGAAATTTATAAATTCATTGACATTGCGAGGAGCAGCGGCGACGCGGCAATCTCTGGATGAACACGAAATAGTTGAATGCAGAAAATTTTAGACAGAATGATTTGCGGGACAATCTTTATTTAAGAACATTGCGCGCGACTAACCTGAGATTGCTTCGCTGCACTCCGTTCCGCTAGCAATGACAATTTTTTTCTATTATTTTTCATCTAGTCCCTAATTTTCGCTTCAAATTTCTCTTCCAAATTTTTAATCAATTTTTTTTGCAATTCATCGATCTCTTCGCTGGTAAAAGTCCTTTCTCCTTGATAAGTGATATGGAAGGCCAAACTCTTTTTGTCTTTTCCGATCTTATCGCCTTCGTAGATATCAAAGAGTTCGACTTCCCTGATCAGATCGCTTGATTTGAAAAACACATCTCTTATTTCATTATACAGTATTTTTTTATCTACCACAAAAGCGATATCCCTGATTGCGGCCGGATGCTTTTCGATCGGTGAATACATATCTTTAGCAGCGGTTTTTTCCAACTCCAATAAATTCCTGAAACCGATTTCCGCGATCACAAAATTCTTTTTCAACCCTGAGCGTTTTGCCGACTGGTCATCCAATTTAGCGATGATACCAACTTGTTTACCATCAGCGGCGATATGAGCGCAAACGCCTGCGTCAGCCCAAACCGGTTTCACTTCCACTTCCTTGAAATTTATTCCGATCTTTAAAAATGAGAATAAATATCCAACGACCCCCTTAAACTCAGAAAATAATTCAATATCATTATCACCGGCCAAAACCAATGCCAAATGCTTTTCCTGGTATGGCAACAATTCTTCCTTTTTATCGTCCTTATAAAAATTACCCGGGGCGGAAAGGAATACATTGCCAAGCTCGAATAAACCTAATTTTTCATGGCGAGCCTGATTGGTTTTTACGTTGCCGACCAGATTGGCCATCAGATTCTGCCTCAACATTCCCGCCTGGAAAGAAAGCGGATTGGCCAAACGGATATAGTCGTCAGAATCGATGTTCAGCTTTTTCAACTGCTCTTCGCCGACAAATGAATAATTATACACCTCGGTCAATCCCGGCGCTCCGGCTAAAATATTCCTGATTTTTCTTTCCAATCTTTTTTCATCATCCTGGACCGGCGCGCGCATCTCGACCTTAGGCATACTAGGCTGTAAATTTTCGTATCCATAAATCCTGACAACCTCTTCCATCAGATCCTCCGGAATCGCGATATCACGGTTGCGCCAAGTCGGGATTGTGATTTTCAAAACATGGGAATGGCTGTTGCCCGCTTTTTCAGAAAAAAAACCCAGAGAAGTTAAAATTTTAGCTATTTCCCTGTTCTCTATTTTCTGTCCGATCCTCTTTTCAAGCCAATGCAAATCCAATTCTATCGATCTTAAGCCTGATTCCGGTTGTGCTGGCAAATCAACTATATTACTTGAAACTTTAGCCCCCGGACAAACTTTGGCAATCAATTCAACCGCCCTCTTTAAAGCATCGGCACATAAATTCACATCCAATCCTTTTTCAAAACGCACAGACGATTCGCTCCTTAAAGATAATTTCTGGGAAGCTCTCCTGATCAACTCGGGATTGAAGTTCGCCGATTCGATGACAATATTTTTTGTCTCGCTATTTACGCCGCTATTGCCGCCGCCCATGATGCCGGCAATCGCAATCGCGCCGTCTTTCTTTGCAATCACGATAGTATTATTATCCAATTTCCTGTGCTCGCCATCGATTGTCTCGATGATTTCACCGTCCTTGGATTTCCTTACGGTCAAACTGACCTCCTTATCGTTCGCCCCAATTAAATCCCGATCAAAAGCATGCATCGGCTGGCCCAATTCCATCATCACGTAATTAGTGATATCGACGATATTATTGATCGGACGCACGCCGACCGCAACCAAGCGATCCTGCATCCATTTCGGAGAAGGTTCGATTTTGACATTATCAATCGCAACCGCCATATAGCGGGAAGCGCATTTATCTTCAATATCCAAATTGATCTTGATAACATTGCCCGGAGCAAATTTCTTCGGTTCCAAATCAAATTTTTTGACGCCCAAAAAGGCGGAAATTTCCCGCGCCATGCCGAAATGCCCCCAAAGATCAGGGCGGTTGGTCAAAGCC
>CAYHWE010000042.1:0-5440 GCA_964360445.1 uncultured Gammaproteobacteria bacterium
GAAAGTATCCAAAGAGGGGACTGCTCCTGTAAGGAGAGATTCCCGCCATCTCCACCACTTCTCCCTCCCCAGTTTTGATTAGAAAATTCTAGAGTCCAAAATTGGTGATGAATTTGCGGTTCGCGCATAAAAAATTCCCGAATCGCGCAAACATACGCAACTCGGGAATTCAATGATGTTTCAATACCTTATTTAAACCTCCTTTCTTTCGCTTTTATCAAGTAAGTGTATCACACAATCCCAACTCTATCATACACTCAACAACCTCTTTGCTTGCACTTACAAACAGGCTTTCTTCTGCCTCTCCATTTTTTACAACTTTTTTACCGTCCTCAACCACGATAACTGTCGCCATCTAATAACTTCCTCCTAAAAAATAATGGGGTAAAAAATCAAATTGATATATCACTATAAAGCGGTTTAAGCACAAAATCCCTTGCGCGAGCTTGTTTCATCTTAACCATTTTCTTTGATTTAGTTACAACTTTTTTTTCATTCGTCACGCTTCTCTTCTCCTCCCTAAATGTCACCATTTTCCACCTCCTAATAAAATAAATAGAGTCTATGTAATCAATCGGCAATCCGATTATTATTATTTAGCAAAGGTCTTTATTCTAAGCCAGAACAATATCACACTAAAAACCAGTCTGCAAGTCAACCCCGCCTTCCCCTCGATGCTCCGCGTGCATATCAAAACCAAGCCTCCTTAACGCTTCAGTGGTGCTATTAAACACAAGGTCGTTTTTTTTCATATCAAAAAACCATTCTTCCCTTTCCAGCATTGGTATTATAAACGGACCGGCGCTTGTGATAATGACTTTTTTGCCTTTCGCCCTCATCGTTTCAATTATTTCTTTCAATGAATCCAAGCCGTCAACATCAATATGGAAAAGATTTCTAAAATTCAATATTACCGTGTGCGCGCCGTTTATCTTATTCAAATTTTCCAAGTGAGACTGCGAGTTGATGTAATTCATCTGTCCGGCGAATCTGTAAACTATCACATCCCCGCCATGTTTCTCTATCTCATTGAATTTTACAGTTTGAATTTTCGCCACCATCTTTCTATTTTTATTTATTATTATCTCGCTTTGAGCCTTTGAAAAATGGTTGACGAAGATTAGCAAAGATATTATCGACCCAACGAGAATACCAATGATGGGGTCTTGAATAACTGTAATAAGGGCGACCACAATGGAAAGCCCGAACGCCGATTTGTTGTGAGCATAGATATGCTTGAAATGTTCCGCTTCCACCATCCTGAAAGCCACATAAACAAGTATGGAAGCCACCACCGCCATCGGAAGATATTTGAAATACGAAATAAAAATGACCGAAACTAGGGCAATCATAACACTGCTTATCGTTCCCGAAACCTTGCTCGTGGCTCCGCTTTTGACATTGAGCGATGTTCGAGCCAGTGCCGCGGTCGCGGGTATGCCTCCGAAAATTCCCGACGCGAGATTGGCGAAACCGAGCCCCATCATTTCTTTCCTGTGATTTGATTTCGTCTTAGTCATACCATCGGCAATTTTCGCCGAGATAAGCGTTTCCAAAATAGCCACTACGGCGATGGCCAGTGCCGCTTTAAGCAGATTCGTATCCAGAAAATTGAAAGACAGACTTGGCATTTGAAATATCTTTGAGCCGATGATGTCTCCGAATTTTGAATGGAGCGTTTGGAATTTCACGCCGATAATGCCCGCCTCTGACAAGTACCCTAAAAATATTCCTATAGGCGCGACTATGATTGGTCCCGGGATTTTAGGTATTAATTTTAAAAATACAAATAAAATGGCTAGGATGCTAAAAAATAAAATTGCCGTCCCGCCGTCAAACTGTCCGATATGAGTGAATGATTCCATCACATTCCTGATGAATTTTTCGTGCTGGTTTAATCCCTGAAGTCCCAAGGCGGAGTTGAGCTGATTAAGCCCGATAATAAAAGCGACACCCAAAGTAAAACCGTGGATGACGCTTGAAGGGATTAAAATAATGTATCTTTCAAAATGAAGGATGAAGAAAATGAGTATTATAAGTCCGCTCATTATCGCGAGTGCGGGAAGGGACGCGACTCCATAAGTAATGGCAAACATCGCCAAAATTCCCGAAAGCGCCCCTGTCGGACCAACGATGTTGTAATTACTACCACCAAAAATAGATGCTATTAGTCCCGCCCAAAAAGCCGTAATTATACCCATAATCGGAGTGGAATTCGCGGCAACGGCCAAAGAAATTGAGAGAGGTATGGAAACGAGGGAAACGGTTATTCCCGATTTCCAATTTTTCCTCATATTGCCCAAAATGGACATTTTCACGGTTTTCATATTTTTTTGATTTTTTTCTTTTTACTGATTAACTTTGAATTACGAATATCGCAAATCGTGATTTTCCCCTCTTTCTGTCATTCCCTTGAAAAAGGGAATCCAGACCCACATTAGCTTAATCTGGATTCCCGCCTCCGCGGGAATGACAGAAAGGGGGAGTTTCGTAATTCGGGTAACTAGATTTAAAGATTAAAGTCGCGCTGTCTTAATATCTTTCATAGCCATTAAATTTATGTTTTCCTGTAAATATTAACGCAATCGAAAATAGTACACCCGTCGAGATATTTTTTCAATAGGCTAGAACCTTTACCCGAGATTAAAAATGACAAAAACAAATTTTCGCTCTATAATAATTCGACATTATATAAAACTCGGATGAAAGAAAAGATAAAACAACACACAATCGCAATCGCTATTTGTTTTATCTTCGCTTTAATATGCTTTTTCTCCGTTTCCGGATTCAACTTGTCAGATTTGAAATACAGCGGCGACTCGATAACAAGCGACGAAGTGCCCCACATTACAAGCGGATATTATTACCTAAAATCAGGCAGATATTTCTTGAACCCGGAGCATCCGCCTCTGGTGAAAGATATTTCGGCGTTATTGACGAGATTCATGTTGAATCCGTCCTTTCCGCAAATCTCGACTGACGCGTCTTACCCTAAAGAATCGGAGAAAGATGATTTGTTTTTCAATAAAAATATATTTCCTCGCGGTTTGGAGATAGAAAACTACCATTGGGATAATAGGATGTTTATATTTAATCCTAAAAATAATCCTGATTTAATAATACTCTTGTCCAGATTGTCAGTCATAATATTCAACTCAATATTTTTATTCATCTTGTATCTTCTCTTGGTGAAATCATGGAACAAAAGAAGCGCGCTGATAAGCATCTTTTTAATCGCCACTTCGCAGTTCAGCATAGCTCACGCTTCTCTCGTCACGACGGATTTTATGGCATCAATCCTGTCAGTGTCAGCCTTGGCTGCTTTTTCCATACATCTTAAAATACTTTCTTCGAATAAGTTCTCTATTGTCTGGTTAATCTTCTCTATCCTGTTTTTCGCGCTTGCTTTCATTTCAAAATTTTCATCGCTTGCCTTGATTCCAGCGGCCTTTTTAGGCGGACTTTTATATCTCATCCTAGTAGAAAAACAGCGTAAGAAAATATTTTCTTACATGGGTTTATTTTCAGTCATTGTTATCGCCTCACTTTCTTTGGTGATTATATTTTATTCATTTCATGTAAAAAATTCCGACAGCGAAGGTATAATATCCCAACTCCAAAAAAATTATCCTCGACGATTGCCGGAATCCGGGAGAGAATTTCTGCTTGGAATGGCAAAAAGTAATCGTTTTGGTAAAGCCGTGGCTACATATGCCGTCGGACTATCCATGACCCTAAACAGAATTGAAAGCGCCGGACAAGCAACCTACTTTATGGGAAAAATATACGGTTCCGAAGGTTCCGGGCGCTGGTATTTTCCTATCCTTTATTTGACGAAACTTTCGCCATCTTTTCATTTACTGACTCTGCTGTCTTTGATGCTCTTTCTGCGTCTATTGATTAAGCGCGCGCGAAAAACAGAAATTCGGCCCGGATTTTCCACTCTCGGCTTTCTTCTTTTTGTTTTTGCCGTCCTCTATGCTTATAAATCAATATCAAGTAATCTTAATATCGGCTTAAGACATTTTATGCCGGTAATTATCGCCTCCGCCCTCTTAACAGCCAGAGGGTTGGATATTTTTTGGAATAACGAATTTTTCAAAAAAAAATTTGCTTATGTCGCTTACGCCTTAATGTTTACAATGTTTGTTTCCGCTATTATTTCGTTTCCTCATTATTTAAGCTATTACAATATGCCAGCCGGCGGGACAGACAACGGATACCGGATAGCTACTGATTCGAATTATGACTGGGGGCAAGACATAAAACGGTTGGGTAAATGGGTTCGCGACAATAAAATCGAGAAAATTTACACCCATCTTTTTAGCACCAATAAGTTGGATTATTATTTAGACAATAAATATCAATCATTCAATATTGAATATGATAATTTGCCGTCTTCAGGTTCTTATTTGGCTGTTTCAGCGCAAGAACTTCAAAATAATATTTATAACCCCGCTTTGACGGAAAATAAAAAATATTCCCTGTTTAAAAATAACTTAGTGGCCAGAGCTGGCAAATCAATTTTTATCTTTAAAACACCTTAATTAAATGAATCAAATACTGTCAAAAATAATAATCGTAATTCCGGCTTATAATGAAGAAACAATAATAAGTCAGACTATCTTTTCTTTAGAATATTTCTGTCAAAAAAATATGGCGAACTATGACTGGCGTATTGTCATTGCCGACAATAACTCGACCGACCGAACGGCGGAAATAGTGAGAAAATCGGAAGAAAAATCCAACGGCAGAATCATTTACAAATTTATCCCGCAAAAAGGCAAGGGTGTGGCCGTAAAAGAAAGCTGGAAAGATTTTGATGCTGATATTTATGTTTTTATGGATGCCGACCTTGCCACCGATTTATCCGCTTTGCCCGTTCTTGTAAAAGAATTGAAAAACGGCAATGATCTGGTCATCGGTTCCCGTTTCGCCAAAGGTTCCTCCGCCAAGCGTCCGATAATCCGAAAAATAACTTCCGGAGTTTTCAGCCTCGTTACTCGCTTAATGTTCGGTCTTAAAATAAAAGACTACCCATGCGGCTTTAAAGGTGTTAATAAAAATGTTATAAAGAATATATTGCCGTTAGTAAAAAATGACGCGTGGTTCTTTGATACGGAACTCGTTATACGGTCGGCGATAAGCGGGATGAAAATAAAAGAAATACCGGTTATATGGCAAGACAGGGACAGAAATAAAAGCAAAAGCAGGGTTAGCATTTTAAAAGTTACGAAAGAATACCTGCGCGAATTATTAAAATTAAAAAGAGAGTTAAACAACTAAATTATGGAAACTATTACAAACATCAGCCGAAAAAAAGCGAAGTATATCGCTCTTTACTCATTTCTGGTTTTGGTGTTTTCTTTTTTTACTTATTTTGTGCAATACAACTATCCGCCTGCCGTCTTCTGGGACGAGAATTATCATATCGCTTCGG
>CAYHWE010000043.1:0-5101 GCA_964360445.1 uncultured Gammaproteobacteria bacterium
AGATTTCTTGGATCGGTTTCCTTCTTATTTTTGATGCAATGATTTATCAATGTTTTTGAAAACGCAACCTTGATATCCGTTCCGATATTTATTACATTTACCCCTTCTTTGATGGCTTTCTTGATTTTTTTATCATCAACGCCGGAACCGCCGTGCAAAATGAAAGGATTTTTAACTTTATCCGTTATCGCCCTGAGGATAAGGAAATTGACATCTTCATTCGTATAAACGCCATGAGCCGTTCCCACTGCCGCCGCAATCGTATCTATGCCTGTTTCCTTGATAAACTGAAAAACTTCTTCCGGTTTTGCCAATGGTACATCCTTTATTTTTCCGGTTATTCTCCCGTGCTCTCCTCTTATCGCGCCGATCTCCCCCTGCACCCAAACACCTTTTGAATGCGCGATAGCCACCACGCTCTTGGTTATTCGGATATTCTCATCCAAAGGCAGTTCGGACGCATCGATATGCACGGAAGAAAAGCCGGCATTGATGCACTCCAAAACAGAATTAAAACTCTTGCCGTGATCGATATGCAATGCGATCGGAACATTAACGGCTATATTTTTTGCCACAGTCGAAACTATATGGGTTATCGGTTTGACGCCCATATATTTTATCGTTCCCTCGGAAACCTGGATGATAGCCGGTGATTTCGCGCGCGCGGCTGCCTGCGCCACGCCCAAAGCTGATTCAATATTATGGATATTGAAAGCGCCGACCGCGTATCCTCCCTTTTTCGCCTTTTTTACTATATCTTTTATGTGGACAAGCATACTATTTTATGACTGAATCGGCAACATCGTAAAATTCCTGGGCATTCAGGCTCGCTCCTCCGACCAAAAGCCCGTCAATATTGTCCAGATTAGAAAAACTTCCGACATTCTTGCTTGATATGCTGCCTCCGTACACGACCTTGAAATTATTATTCAAGATCTGCATGCCAAACATATGATTAAGGGTGAGTTTAATGATCTTATGAGCATATTCCGCTTCAGTCGGCTCGATCGCAACACCTGATCCGATAGCCCATATCGGTTCATAAGCTATGATGACCTGCTGGTTGCCTAAAAGCTCGATGCCGCCCAGGGCTAATTGCAGCTGATCAGCGAGAACGAAATCGCGCTTGTCCGTTTTCCTTTCATCCCAGCTTTCACCGATACAGACGATCGGAGTAAGTCCGCTCACATTCAGGACTGCTTTCAATTTCTTATAAATCATCTCATAATTCTCTCTCATATGCTTCCTTCTTTCAGAATGGCCGATAATGACATATTCGCATCCCGCCTCTTTAAGCATCCTGGCGGAAATCTCGCCGGTATAAGCGCCCTTATCTTCCCAGAAAACATTCTGCGCTCCGAGCTTAACATTGCTGCCTTTTAACACATCTCTGACAACCGTAATAGCCGTCAGACTGGGACAGACAACCACTGTCCCTTTTTTGAACCTGGAAAATTTCGCTTTCATTTTTTTAGCCAATTCCAAAGAATCAGCCAAATTAAGCTGCATCTTCCAATTAGCTATCACTATTTTTTCTTTTTGCATATGACAACGAAATTAGAAATTATATCCTAATTATATCACCAAACATGATTTCAGGCTAATCCCACACATAGCTATCATAAATCCACTTCACCAGAGTATGGGTCTGGTCAAAACGGGAATTCTTGCTATCGCCATTTAGAACGACCGAGATGATCTCATCGCCGTCATTCCCGAACTTTCCGACAAAACAATATCCAGCCGCCTCCGTATAGCCGGTCTTACCGCCTTTTATCTCGATGCCATCTTCGGGAAAGACAGACAGCAGGTCATCGGTGCTGTAAACAATCTTTGCTCTGCCCTGTTGCGTCTTGAATTCGTATATTTTTGTCATAGTGGCCTCCCTGATCTCGTCCTTAAGCAATGTCTTGTTCGCCAATCTGGCTATTTCCAGGGCATTGGAAACATTATTATCATTCAACCCCAATGGATCCCTGAATTTAGTATTATCCAATCCGATTTCCATCGCCTTTTCATTCATTTTAGCTATAAAATCATCCAAAGACATCCCGGTTGAATTAATAAGGCCGATGGTTGCAACATTGTCAGAAGCGACAAGACTTGAATAAAAAAGATCCCTGACCATCACTTTTTCGCCCGTAAACAGATTGATCTTTCCGCCCTCGCGTTTATCTTCAGCTTTCATTTCGTATATTGTTTCCCAGCCAGGATTATGATCAAGGAATACTAAGGCTGTCATCAATTTAGTGATGCTGGCGATAGGAGCCTCTTTATCGGCATTTTTATCGAACAATATCTTTCCGGTCCTAAGATCAAGGACGGCCGCGCTGACGCAATCCAGATCCAGTTCCGTCGCTTCATTTTTTTTGACCGGCGCCTGAGGCGGAGGCGGAACATCATTGTTTTTCGGCAAAGTCTGCGTCCGGATATTAAAAAAACTTGCCTCGGCTCCGAGGACTTTACCGCCCTGATCGGCATAAAATAGCAATATATCCCTTTCCAAAACAGAAGAGAAGATGCTGAAATTCAAGCCTGAGATAACCAATATATTTAATAATATTGCAACCATACTAAAATTAAAATTTTAACTTTTAAATTTGCCTAGACGCCTGATAATTATTTTCTGCGCGCTAAGCCTCCTCCCCCATCAAAACCCTGTCTATCGTATCATCTTTATGCAATTTTTCATAATCCGGCAGATCTTTCACGTCGTTTATGCCTAAAAATCTTATAAAATCGAAAGTCACCGTATAATAAATGTCATTTTTCGCTTTGTCCTGTTTCGCTTCGATCAGCCCGCGCAATAACAGATTGCGGACAATAAGGGAACAATTGATGCCGCGGATCCTATCCAGGTCTATTTTTGAAATCGGCCCTCTATATGCGATGATCGTCAAGGTTTCTACGCTCGGCCTTGAAAGTTCGCCCGTAGTCTCATCTTTTATGAACTCCCTGACCAGCTCAGCGTTTTCCGAAGAGCTGACAAGCTGATATTTGTTTTCATTCTTGATGACCTGCATCCCCCTATTCTCCGCTTTATAGGTTGCCATCAATTCATCCGCTGCTTTTTCCGCTGCTTTAACGGACACGCCGATCAGTTCCGAAATCTGCTTCAGGGAAATCGGTTTTATGGCAACGAACAACAATGACTCGATTTGTGATTTGATTTCCATAAATTAAACCTTATTAATTTCAATCTCCTCGAATAAGCCATGCTGGGATACTAAAATTTCTTTTTGTTTTATGAGCTCAAGCATTGCCAGAAAACTCACGATCACTTCTGTTTTTGATCCGGCTTTTTCCAGGATATAGCTGAAATTTATTCTTATTTTTTCCACCAGCAGCTGTTGGATGGAAAAAATCTTTTCTTCAAGGTGTATCTTGCGTTCGATCCTCTCTTCTTCCAGTTTTTCCGGCGGCCTCAGCTTCACGATCAGGCTGCTTAACGCCATCCGCAAATCATCTTTTGTCATCCCCTTCGGCGGTGAAAATAATTTTACAGCCAAGAAGACAGACTGCCTCGAAAATTCACGGCCGAACATGAAATTCTTCTTCCCGATCGATTCTTCAATATGCTTTGACGCTTCTAAAAATTCCTTATACATCCTCAGCTGATCTTCAAATTCTTTTATCTCCTCTTCCTCCTCCATATACAGATACGGCAATAAGGCCTTGGATTTGATCAGCAAAAGTCTTGCCGCGACAACTAAAAAATCAGCCAATTCATCCGGATGGGTGGCAGACAAGGCTTTGATGTGCTCGATATATTGGTCAGCAATTTTTGCCAGGCTTATTTCAGTGATATCCAATTCCTCCTCCTCGATCAACTGGAGCAGAAGTCCTAACGGTCCCTCGAATTTTTCTAATTTAACCTGCATCAATTTATGCTATTATTTTCCGCCTCGGGCGAACTTACTTTTTAATCTTCTTAGCTTTTTTTGCGGTTATCTTCTTTTTGGTTTTGCAAGATTTGCAATTTGCCATAGTTTTTTTATTTTTAGTCCCCTTTTTCTGGGGCTTAATTTTCTTTATTTTTTTCTTTACTCCGAAAGCACCTAAGACAACATTTTCCAGCCTGATAAAATCTTTCGTTGCCATTTCTACCGAATGATTGAAACTGCCCGAAGAAAAAACAGCCCTTTTCACCTTTTGCAATCCTTTATCAAACACGACCGGCAATTTATGCAGGCTGCCGAAAGCGCTTAATGACCCTGACTTTATCTTCAAGGCCTCGGTCATTATTTTCTCGCCCGGGATTTTGATCGACTTTACCGCCTTTCCGTTTTGTTTGCTTATGGTTTTTTCAATTTTTTTGAAATCAAGATTGTGATCCGCCGGCAAAAGCACCAAATAATAATCCTTATCCGCCTTCAGCAGCAAGGATTTAGCAATCTCATTCAATTTCTTGCCCATTGTGGCGGCGGCGTCAAAAGCGGTATAAACTGTTTTGTGCTCCAAAATTTTATGATCAATTCCAGCCTTATCCAGATAACTGATCAATTTCACCGGTAATTTCGATTTTTTCGCCATATTTTTTTACCCCTTTTATAAAATAGTCAGGGGATTAAAACTACCACTATTATACCTTAAACATCTCTTGAAAGCAAAATGCCCGGCCTATCCAGACCGGGCATCATCCCTTTTAACATTTGCATTTTTTCGCGTCTTGTGAAACAACCCTATTTCTTAACATTCCCCATCCACCCGAAAACCTGTTCCAGATTCTTCATGATAACCTGGAAAACCGTTTCTCTCTGCCTTGGTGTAAGGATGGTGAATGTCTTTGATAAAGTCACATTGCCGCTCGAATCTATGCTTTCCACGCGAAATGTATAAATAGAGCCCGGATTGAACTTGGTAATGACTACTGCATGCTTTTTCGTATAGTTAGCGTCCAGAACAGTTTTTTCCGCGAATTGAGCGGAACTGCTGGAAACTCCTTTCTGAAAATAAACGCGTGAAGTCGCCGGCTCATCTGTCAGCCAGGAAATGATAGTCTGCACTTTCAGCTCCTTGCCCGGAGAGATTGTCGTATTTGTCTGGATCTGATAGATAGTCGGCGGCAGATCCTCTTCGCTCGTATAAAAAGCGTTTATGG
>CAYHWE010000044.1:0-4965 GCA_964360445.1 uncultured Gammaproteobacteria bacterium
CTGGATGATATTTTTCGGAATTTCCGGAGTAGAAGTTGCTTGCGGACTTAGAATAGGCAAATCAATAGACATCGACGTATCTTTAGCTATTAACTGCGATTGTTTTGTATCGATAACTAGTTGATTTGTTATATTTGTTGCCGGTTGCACATTCACCATGGACGACGATGCCGCCGCCCCCTGCGCGCTTTTCGGCAATATCACTTCTCTTGTCATCGGCACAACTTTTGCCAATCCCTGATTCACCGGAATATCCGGAACAACGGTTGTCTTTACAAATGGCGGCGCTGCCGGCATCTTTTGTATTATGCTTGCCATTTGCTGCGTTTTATTACCGATATTTTTTAAAACAGCTAATCCGCCGAACAAGGGCGACCTGACTTTTTCCCACCAACTTATCTTCGGCTCAGCCGAAATTGATTTTTTATCATTTTTTGCCTTTTCTGCTTCATCTAAAAACAATTTAATTACACCCGATCCGCTTAAAACTGCTTCACGGGAAAGGCGGGAGAAATAGGAGGAGAGGATGAGATTGTTTTTGTCTTTAAGGGTATAAATTTTATCATATCTAATATATTCGTTATTCCAAATTGCATATTTTTTAATTAAGTGAAATTCACTTCCATTTTTATCCTTTCCATACCCATATTCTCCATCTTCTCTAATTATTTTAGGATTATTATACTTTAAAGAATTTATCGTGTGCTCACTAAAAAAATAATTATTTGAATAATTAGCCAGGTTATTCAAATAATAATCAATCGAACTCAATATCACTGGTTTGGCATTTTCCTGCTTCAGTTTGTGCGCAATATCCAAGCTGCTCCGCGTAAACTGCTCGCAATAATCCTCGTAGGGACTGCCACCATCTTTCGATAAAACTGAACCTTCATGCGCATGCGTATCGTTCCGGGTGTGGTCCGGTACCGTTTTATCTTCCAATAAATGCAGGATGTGGCCTAAGATATAATAAGCCTCCTGCTCATTACCATTCGCAAACTGTCGGACCGCGTTTTCCCAAGTGTTATTTCCGCCATAATTAGCATATTTTGCCTGCAAAATTTCATTATGAACCCAATCCGGCGAAGACACGATTTCTGAATTGAAATTCAAGAACAATTTCGAAAACAGCCTAAGAGTCGATGGCGGCACATTGCCTAAATTCTCCGCTCGCCAGCCTTCATTATTGATCGGATCATAAAAATGATTTATCCAGCGTGGCGGGATGTCTTCGTCAATCGCGCCTTGAACAATCCATTCTTTTTCCTGATCGCTTATCTTATTTTCAAAACTTAAATTATAAAAATCAACAATTTCATCCGTCAATCCGGGATGCGTCGTCTTATCGTCATATCCATTCGCCTTTAAGGAAAATAAAAGCAAGCCGAAAATCGGCATGCTTAATAATAGGTAAGATAAAACTTTATTTTTCTGCTTCATTATTCTATTAAAACATAAACGTGATAAAATAATTATAAATTTTTATTAAAGTTTTATTTATCTCACCCCCCCCATCCTGTCATCTCGAACGGAGTGAGAAATCTCGTCAACTTGAGCCATCTATATCTTCTATAAATAAAAAAATCAGCGTATGTACATTAAATGAGATTTCTCACTTCGCTCCGCTTCGTTTCGAAATGACAAAGAAGTGTCATCTCGAACGGAGTGAGAGATCTCGTCCAACGCGCTTACCAATATTTCTCCTCGCTCTCGCTCGTTCGAAATGACAAAATGGTTTGGCATTACAAATCATCGCTTAAATCCCTATAAAGAGGATTCAAAGAATTTATTAAGTCCTTTTTCTTTTTTCTTGAGTATTTTTTAACTTGCTTTTCCCTTTCTAATGCAAGAAACACGTCCTCAAAAGTTTCATAATAAACCAACTTATCCACATTATACTTTGCAGTAAAACTATCAGGATTTTCTTTATTTTTGTGTTGCCACGCTCTTTGACTTATATTATTTGTTACGCCTGTATAAAAAACATTGTGCCTTTTATTTGTTGCTATATAAACAAAGTAATATTTTGTCTGCATATTACTAAAAACAAAGTTATGATGTGTTTTGCCGAGATTTCTCACTCCGCTCCGCTTCATTCGAAATGACAAATGAGTTAGATCTCCTTAATCTTCCAGATTCCTTTTGGATATTTAACAAACTCAAATAAAACAGAATCTCCCGAAACATAATTTTCCGCTTTTTCCCATAGCGGTTCAACTGATTTTAATTTATCACTTTCATCTTTAACGGGCTTTAAAAAATCATCTATTTTTTCTGCCTGTTCCGCATTTTTTAAAACGTCCCTCCACTCCCCCTGCCTACTAATCACAAAATACTTACTAGCCAAATCAAAATCCTCTTTTTCAACTGCCGCGATAAATAAATCAAGTGTTTCTTTCGGGGTTGCGCCGCCATAAGTGTCTTCTAAATACGGCTTTTCCTGTTCTATTTTTAACGACTCCATCTCTCTATCGAATTTCCATTCCGCATATTTAGACAAACAGATAAGACCAAAAATTAAAACCGCTAAACCCAAAATAATGTAAATAACTATTCTTGTAATTTTTTTCATAAGTTTTTATTAATTTTAAAACTGCTCTATTTCCCAAAATCCTTGATTATTCCTAACAAATCTTATAACCCTCATATCCCCCGCATATTCAGCCTTGTTTCCGCGGACGACAAGACTGTCGATATTTTCAGGGAGGTTTTTTGCCCAATATTTCAGCTTGTCTTTGTTCCTGAAGGCTTCTCGATAATCATATTTATCGCTTATGCATTCCAGGGCCGTATTATAATCTTCTTTCGCAATAGACTCCCTGAATCTCTCATAAACCTGCACCGGCGTATCTTTCATATTCCTGATTTCTTTGATCTTAATATAAAAAATAAGCCCGAGAGCCGTAAAAATCAAAAAAACAGCGGAAACACAGAAGAAAATTATGATCTTTTTTGGCATAATCAAAATAAAAAATAATGCTCTTTTTAATTATGCCATATTTGAGATAAAATAATTATAAATTTTTAATAAAGACCGTAGGCAAACAAAAAGCCCTGCTTCTTAAAACAAGGCTTTTCATATTGTTTTTCTAATCATTTACGCTTATTTCCGTGCTTGTCGCGTTCATTTCGTCCGTCGCGCCTTTTATCTGGTTGAATATTTCCGTCGGATTTCCCAGGAAATACCGCTTCCCGTCAATCATCCCGATATACCAAGCCTCTCCCCTGCCTTCGACTTGCAACAATATCTTTCCTTTCTGCTTATTGGCAAAAACCTGATCGGTCAGCTTATCGCCCCCCAAGGAATTATAACCGCCTAAAATCTCATTTTTGTCGCCATACCCATCCCCGTCCGTATCGCTCTTATTGATATCGGTTCCCAAAGAGCTTTCAACCGTATCCGACAATCCATCGCTGTCAGCGTCATTGCCGCCTAAATTGGCGTCCGCCACCTGGATTTTCGCCAAATCGCTATTTTTCACCCCTACGCCCAACTCCACTATCAGCTCGTAAACATTGAATGATGATAATAGAGCCTTATATTGGTTCGATTTTGTTTTTTCTTTATCAAGATCACTCAGGGTCTTTGTTAAATCCTGCCCCTTCTTTTCAAGATCAGTCTTGATGCGCTGCAGATTGCCTTCCAATTCCTGCAATTGCAGGCTCCTTGCGGATAAATCTTTCTCCGCAGTCGTCAGCTCACCTTCTTTCTTTTCCAATTCTCCGCGCACATTCGCGATATCAGTCAGTACTTTTGTATTGGCTGTATAAATCCTTACGATAATGCCAATCATTCCGCCGAAAATCAAAGCCAGGATAAAATAAAATATCCATCTCTGCCAGCGCCTGAATTTTATTTCATGCAAAACCTGCCGTTCATAATTAACCTCGCTTCCGCAATGCGGACAGCTGGCGGATTCGTCGGGGATTTGTTTTTTACAATTCAAACAAAGCATAATTCCTCCTCCTTAAAGAGATAGTTTATAGGTAAATTATAATACGAATATTGGAAAG
Organism: uncultured Gammaproteobacteria bacterium; assembly: GCA_964360445.1. Taxonomy (GTDB): domain Bacteria; phylum Patescibacteriota; class Patescibacteriia; order Patescibacteriales; family JAKAJF01; genus CAYHWE01. Next base: position 4,015 of record CAYHWE010000044.1, read on the forward strand.
AGACAATATAAAATGAAAAATGTAAATATCAAAAATTAAAATGACAATGCAAAATTTAAAATTAATAAATAATTTTGACATTTTAAACTGTCATTTTGCATTTTGATTTTTCAATTTTCAATTATCTACTAAAGCCCTCTAATAAAATTCTCCACCCCCTCCTTCAAACTCGGATCTATTTCTGCCGCTTTTAACGCTGCATTCTTCGCTTCTTCTTTTCTTCCCTTTGCCGCGTATAATTTCGCAAGCTCGATCCAAGCTTTCGTATCTTTCAGGTCTAATTCCGTCATTCTTCTGTAAACCGGAAGCGCTCTCTCCGGATCGGCGGCGTAATGCGCGCTCAATTCTTTCAATAAAGCCGCCGGATATAACGCGCCGACTCCGCCCAGGTCTATGCATTGGCCAATCTCTTCATATCCTTCATCCGGCTTTTGGAAATAAAAATAGAATTTACCCAGCTGACAATGCGAGTCCGGATATCTCGAATTCAGGCTGATGGCGTATTTAAGGGTTTCAACAGTCTTGTCATAATCGCCGCGAGTCAGATAAATCTGCGCTTTGGCAAAATAAGTCGGGATCCTGCCCGGACTTGCCGCAATCGACCTATCCATCATCTCTTCCGCTTTACCCAGATAATCATTGAAACTGGCCGCATCGTTATTATAAAAAGCGGCTGTTATATTGAAAAGCTGGGCCATTTCCATGAGCTGCAAACTGTCTTTAGAATTGTAAGCAAGATTTTTTTCACCCAATGATATGGCATAAGCAAGGATCTCCTGCGCTTTCTGAGCCGGAAGACTTCTTAAAGAAGACGGATTCTGGGTGATCAGGCGGATAAAGGTGGTCCGGCTGTCGCGATCCAATCCTGTTCCATAACCGAGCGCTTTCTTATATTCATCCATAACCTGAACCATGTCTCCGCTGCGGGCGTAAACTCTTTGGCCCTCGATC
>CAYHWE010000045.1:0-4517 GCA_964360445.1 uncultured Gammaproteobacteria bacterium
AGCTATGAATGTCTGGGGCATTGCGTCCATGTTCCTAAGGAAAAAAGGACTAAGGGCGGTAAAACTCGGAAAAAGAAAATGAAGATGATGAAAGCAAAGAGCGGGGCGGACTGAAAAGCTCCGCCCTTTTTCATTTGCTTATTTGAAATAAGTTTATTATCATGCTGATATGCTGAAAAAGAATCAAAAAATCAGGAAAAAAGCTGCGCGCAGAGATGGCAATGAAAAAGTTGTTATTGCGATGTCAGGCGGGGTTGATAGTTCTGTGGCGGCAAAATTATTGAAAGACCACGGATATGATCCGACCGGTATCTTTTTGCATTTTTGGAAAGAGGATGTTGACGGTGAGCAAAAAGAAAATAAATGCTGTTCGACAAAAGCGCTGATGGACGCGCGGAGGGTTGCCAACCGCGTCGGGATCCCTTTCTATACTTTTAATTTTTACGATATTTTCAAGAAAAAGATCGTTGATAATTTTTTGGACGAATATGAAGAAGGAAAAACTCCGAATCCATGCGTGCGCTGCAATAGATATGTGAAGCTCGGGCTTTTGATCGAGCGCGCGAAAGAATTGGGTTATCCCCATGTTGCCAGCGGACACTATGCCCGCATAAAGCGGGAAGCTCCAAATTCCCCGCCTCGCGTCGGAGAGCGGCAGCGAGTCGAGGCGGGCAAATTCCAAATTCCAAAAATCAGATTATTCAGGCCAAAAGATAAAGATAAGGATCAGACTTATTTTTTATACGCTTTGACGCAGGAACAGCTCAGACATCTTTTGTTTCCATTGGGTGATTATACGAAGGATGAGGTCAGATCGATGGCGAAAAAGGCCGGTTTGGAAATTGCGGAAAAGAAGGATAGCCAGGAAATCTGTTTTATCTCCGGCAGCAGCCATAATGATTTCTTGAAGAGGAATTTGGAATTGAAAAAGGGGCAGATAAAAATCTTAGAGAGCGATAAGGTGGTTGGCGAGCATTTCGGTTTGCCATTGTATACGATCGGCCAAAGAAAGGGGATTGAGATCGGCGGCATAGGGCCTTTTTATGTGGCAAAATTGGATCATGAGACGAATACTTTTTATGTGGTCAACGACGCCAATCATCCGGCTTTATTTGAAGATAATTTAAAGGCCTCGGATGTGAACTGGATTTCAGGAGAAAAGCCGGAGCTGCCATTAAAATGCGAGGCTGTTATCCGGTATAGGCATAAGCCGGTCAAATGTACCGTAACTGAAAAAGATAATGATTATATAGTTAAATTCGATGAACCGCAAAGAGCTGTAACTCCGGGGCAGAGCGTTGTTTTCTATGATGGCGACGAGGTGCTTGGCGGAGGCATAATTGAAAATTTGACATAAGAGCATTTTCTTGTTATTTTTTAAGCACATAGGCGTAAATTTGGGCGATTCCCCGTTAAATTCATGGATAATGCTAGATTATATCAAGCGCAAAGCATGCTATGATTAGGGATGGCTATAAAGCTGACAGCTCAAGTTGTGCGACTAAAAAACCGCGAGCAAGTAATACTAATTATTATTACTAAATAAGCTCGGACAGGATATTATTTCCGGCGTATGGAACCCACCATACGCCTTTTTTCTTGCAATTTTAGGAAAATTCTTTTATACTTTTTACATAATAACTTTTACCTCCTCTTACCCCCCCCTTGCTAAAGGGGGAGTAAAATGCATATATGACAGCCAATGAATTGCGCCAAAAATATCTGGATTTTTTCAAATCAAAAGGACACGCGATCATTCCGAGCGCTTCTTTGATTCCGGAAAATGATCCGACTGTTTTATTCACAACAGCCGGAATGCATCCATTGGTCCCTTATTTGATTGGCGAAAAACACCCGGAGGGAAAACGATTGGCTGATTGCCAGAAATGCATAAGAACTGGGGATATCGATGATGTGGGCGACAATAGGCATCTTACTTTCTTTGAAATGCTTGGGAATTGGTCTTTGGGCGATTATTTTAAGCGTGAGGCCATCGAATGGAGTTGGGAATTTCTGACTTATGAAAAATATCTGAATCTGGATCCGAATAAATTATTCGTTACTGTATTCATGGGTAATAACGACAGTCCAATCGACCAGGAATCCATCGATATCTGGACTGAACAATTTGCAAAAAGAGGCATTAAAGCCGAAGTTTGTCCTTATGATGAGAAGATAAGCGGAAACACAAACTACAAGATATTCCCGTTGCCAGCTAAAGATAACTGGTGGGGTCCGGCTGGCGAAACCGGCCCATGCGGTCCATGCACGGAGATGTTTTATGATACAAGGCCGACTGAGGGTGCCATGCAGGCTACTTTTGATGATGAAGTGAATAGATTCAGGGTCATGGAAATCTGGAATGATGTATTCATGGAATTCAATAAGGTTGCGCCTGGTGTCTATGAAAAACTATCCCAAAAGAACGTGGATACTGGAATGGGATTGGAGAGGACGATTGCGGTCTTGAACGGCAAGTCTGAGGCTTTTGATTCTGATTTGTTTTACCCGATTTTTGAAAAGATTGAGGAATTATCCGGTAAAAAGTATGGCGAATCCGAAGAAATCAAGAAAAATATGCGTATCATCACTGACCACCTCAAGGCAGCAACTTTTATTATCGGCGATAATAAAGCGGTAACGCCTTCAAATACAGACCAGGGTTATGTTGCCCGCCGCTTGATCAGGCGCGCGATCAGATGCGGAAAGCAATTGGGAATCGACCTGCCTGCGCAGGCAGGAAATTCTTGGACAAAGGATGTCGCTCAGGCTGTGATCGATATCTATAAAGATGTTTATTCGGAGTTAGGAAAAAATAGCGCTTTTGTTTTGGCTCAGCTTACGGAAGAAGAGGAAAAATTCAAGAGGACATTGGAAAGGGGTGAGCATGAACTAGACAGGATTTTATCTTCGGGGCAGGAAATTACTGGTGATACGGCCTTTGATTTGTATCAGACTTATGGCTTTCCCCTGGAGATGACACGAGAGATTTTGGAAGAAAAGGGGATGACAATAAAAAATGAAGAGGAATTCAATGGCAAATTAAAGCAACACCAGGACCTTTCCAGGACCGCTTCCGCCGGCATGTTCAAAGGCGGATTGGCTGACGCCTCAGAAGAAACAAGAAGATTACATACTGCTGCCCATCTGATGTTGGCGGCTTTGCGCAGGGTTCTGGGCGACCATGTATTCCAGAAGGGAAGCAATATTACGGCTGAGCGTTTACGTTTTGATTTTTCTCATTCGGAAAAAATGACTAAAGAGCAGATTGAAGATGTGGAAAGGATTGTAAATGAGGTTATCCAAAAGGAATTGCCGGTCAGTTATGAGGAGATGAGCGTTGAAGAAGCTAGGCAGATCGGAGCTATGGGGGTTTTTGAATCAAAATACGGAGAAAAGGTGAAAGTATATAAAATCGGCAAAGATAGCGATACTGCCAGTCTTGAAATTTGCGGCGGTCCTCATGTGGAAAACACCAAAGAAATGGGCAGGTTTAAGATACAGAAGGAAGAAAGTTCATCTGCCGGCGTCAGAAGAATAAAGGCTGTGCTTGAATAATTTTATTTTTTTCCTAATTTTAGATAAAAAACAATAATAAACAGTCAAAGACTGGCTGATATGGCGTTATACTTGACACTTTGATAAATTAAATATATAATCTAATATATATTGTAAAATATTTACCAAAGATTTTGGTATCCGGCAGTTTGGGATGCCAATGATCTTTGGCGTTTTAATTTTAAATGACAGATAATAACGTAATAAATTCGAAAGATTTTATTGAAATGCAGGGCGAGGTATTGGAGCTGATGCCCGCAGCCACTTTTAAGGTAAAACTAATGAATGGACATGAAATTTTAGCCCATTTATCCGGAAAGATGAGAATGAATAAGATCAGACTTCTTCCGGGTGATAGGGTCAGAGTGGAAATCAGTCCGTATGACCTTGCAAAAGGCAGAATCACTTATAGATTGTAAAAACAATGCGTAATCCGCATCATAATCATAATAATACATATGAAAGTTAGGGCTTCAGTAAAAAAAATTTGTAAAGATTGCAAGATAGTAAGACGCAAGGGTCGTGTTTGTGTTATCTGCAAAACCCCTAAACATAAGCAAAGACAAGGATAATAATTAATTTTCCCGCCTCGCGTCGATAAGCGACAGCGAGTCGAGGCGGGCAATTTTCAATAATAATTTAATAGATAAATAAAATGGCAGTAAGAATCGCTGGAGTTACAATACCAAACGAAAAGAAGGTTGAAATAGCATTGACCTATATTTATGGTATTGGCAGAACAAAATCTAATGAAATTTTAAAGGAAGCGAAGGTTGATCCGAATACAAGAGTAAAAAGCCTGACGGAAGAAGAGGCGAATAAATTAAGAGAATTGATTGAAAAGAAAAATAGGGTTGAGGGCGACTTAAGAAGAGAAATCGCCAGCAATGTAAAACGTCTTAAAGAAGTCGGAGCTTACAGGGGGACCAGACACGCAAAAGGCTTGCCGACAAGAGGCC
>CAYHWE010000046.1:0-453 GCA_964360445.1 uncultured Gammaproteobacteria bacterium
TGCATACATATTAGCCTCCTTCGGAGTCCAATATGTATCTGATCTTATTCACCCCCGTAGAATTGCACAGTAAAACGGGCCCGCATTCCGCAGGCCCGTAAAGATTACTCCAAAAAAACATCCAGCCGCTTCAGCTGATCTTTTTTGATCAGGACAGACAAGACTTTATCGTCCATTCTTGCTTCTATCCTGACACTGTCGTCCCCCTCGTCATAAAGCGTCATTTTCCTATTGTTTTTTATTATGCCGCCTCCGCTTAACAAGAGCTTTAAGCCGTTCTTGTCGGCAGGCACGCAAATCGCGTCAATCAGATACCTTTCCTTGGCGCCTTCGACCACCACTGTAATTAAAAAAAGGTTATCCGTGCTGCAGCTGACAACCACGCAATTGTTGTTGCCAGCCGAATCCAGGACTATTGGCGCTTTTCTTTTCATTCTTTCCCCTCCTTTTTTA
>CAYHWE010000046.1:463-4293 GCA_964360445.1 uncultured Gammaproteobacteria bacterium
AAACTAATTAAGCATTTTTTTAATAAGCATCAAAATAGTTTCATCCGCTCCTTTCTTGATTACCCTCCCGATATTTTCACTTAACTTTTTTTGTAAATCATTGTCACCCAATAATTTTCTTATCTCTCCTAAAAACATGTCCGAATCTATTTTTTTTTGATCAAGCACTATCGCCGCTTCTTTTTCTTTGAAAATTTCCGCGTTATCTTCCTGATGAGAATCAGGCATCGGGATGATGATCGCCGGTTTTCCAAGATATGATAATTCTGTCAGGGTTCCCATTCCGCCGCGCGAAACGACAATATCGGAAACAGCGTAAGCCTCGCCTAGCTGTTCTGCGTTTAAAAATCCGAAAACTTGATAATTCTTGTTCTCGATATTATCCGGCATTTTCCCTCTTCCGGCAACATGGATGACCTGGCAGAATTCTGTCAATCCATCCAGGCTATCTTCAACCAATTTGTTTATCGCCACCGCCCCCGTCCCTCCCCCTAATATCAAAATAGTCGGAATATCATTATTTAAATCAAAATAATTTGTAATTTGTAATTTATAATTTATAATTTTAAGGCTTCGCCTTACTGGGTTTCCCGTCCAAACCGCTTTTTTCCCATAATCTATTATCGATTTCTCAAAAGTTACCGTAATTATTTTCGCGAACGGCGCCATCAATCTGTTGGCAAGTCCGGGGCGCGCGTCCTGCTGGTGGATCAAGACCGGGATACGCAGGATCCAGGCCGCCCAGACGGCAGGAACGCTGACAAAACCGCCGGCCGTCATTACCAATCCCGGCTTGAATCTTGAAAGTATGGCAAGAGACTGGAAAAATCCGGCCATAATCAAGAATAGATCGGAAAAATTTTTCCAGTCAAAGTAACGGCGTAATTTTCCGCTTTTTATGAAAACAAATCTTATCTTTTCATTGCTGACAATATTTTTTTCCAGTCCGCCCTCTGTCCCGATCCAAAGGATATTATCCTTATCGAATTTTTCAGCCAAAGCCAAGAGCGGAGTTACTGACCCGCCGGTACCGCCTCCGGTCAAAACTATTTTTTCATTATTACTGGACATAATCTTTTGTGTGTTTGCTTATATTGGCTAAAACGCCAACAGCAGCTAAAGCCGCGAGCATTGCCGAGCCGCCATAACTGACAAAAGGCAGAGGAACGCCTGTCATCGGCATAAAATTGACCATGCCGCCTATGTTTATGATCGCCTGCACGACCAGCCAGGAAACGATCCCGATCGCCAGATTCCTGCCGAAATGATCGGCAGAATGTTTCGCTATCTTATATCCGCGATAAAACAGCAAAAGGTAAAGCGCGATCAACCCGCCGCTGAATAAAAAACCGACTTCTTCGCCGATGATCGGAAAGACAGAATCCCCTCCTACTTCAGGCAGATACATGAATTTCTGCCTGCTCGCGCCCAAACCTCTTCCCCAAAAGCCTCCTGAACCGACCGCGATCAATGATTGGTTGACCTGATAGCAGACATCGCTGGAACTGTAATTCGGATCCATGAAACACTTGAACCTGTCCGCTTGATACGGCTTTATCTTCACAAGGATCATCAGCGCTAAAAGACCGACAAGGATTATGGCTAAAATATGGCGCTTCTTCCCGCCCCCGACAAAATAAACAATAAGAGAAGTCATGGAAATAATCAATAAAGTCCCCAAATCAGGCTGTAGAAGCATCAGAAAAGCAATCAAGCCGAGGACAACCAGAAACGGGCCGATACCTTCTTTCAAATCATGCAGCCTTTCTCGCCTGCTTTCCAGCCAGGCTGAAAGATACAACAGGAAAGAAATCTTTACGAATTCGGATGGCTGCAAAGAAAATCCCAGCACATTGATCCAGCTCCGCGCCTTGCCATAATGCGCGCTGAGTCCTGGAATGAAGACAAGAAGCAGAAGGACTATGGAAAAAAACAGGAACCCTAAAGCGTATTTGCGCCAAAAATGATAGTCGATCCTGGATAAGATAAGGAAAGCGATGATTCCCAGGGTCAATCCGAACAGCTGATGCTTGAAAAAATAATAGCTGTCCTGGGCTTTGGTGGCGTAAGCGTAAGCGCTTGTCGCGCTGGAAAGCATTATGATGCCGAAAACAACGATTATGGCGACCGTAATCATCAACACCTTGTCAGGCTCGTGCCCGTTATTTTTGTCCGCAAAAAATCTTCTGAAAAATTGTTTTAAATTCATGGCCATTAATATCGTTAAAATGTCTTGTCCAATAAGAATACCATCAGCCCGCCGGCGGCTGTCACGGCCGAGATGATCCAGAAGCGCATCACGATTTTCGGTTCTGACCACCCGAGCGCTTCAAAATGATGATGTATCGGAGCCGATATGAAAATCTTTTTCCCTCCCCGCAATTTTTTTGACATTATCTGCATGATCACGGAAAGAGATTCGAGCACGAAGATAAAACCGACCAAAGGCAGGATCATGACGCTGTTAGTCAGCAAAGCGATGACCCCTAGAGTGATGCCGAGACTCATCGATCCTGTGTCGCCCATGAAAAATCTGGCCGGATTGATATTGAACCACAAGAACGCAAGCAGCGCGCCGGCGATGACTCCGCAGAATGTCGCTAAGTCGTATTTTCCCAAAGCGAAAGCGATAACGGTATACGCGCCGAAAGAAGAAAGCAATGTCCCTCCGGCCAAACCGTCAAGCCCGTCCGTTTCATTGACCGAAAAAGCGGTAGCAACGATGACAAAAACGAAAATCAGGATATACCACCAGCCGATCGTGAAATTGCCGATAAAAGGGATATGGAAAACATCCCAGCCAAGCTTAAAATAAAACCAAAACGCGCCTATAACGGCGATAACCATATAAATCAGGAGCCTGTGCCTTACTTTCAGCCCTCCCCGACCGTCTGTTCCGCGGACATCGAGCCAATCATCAAACAATCCGACAAACGCGGTAGCCACAAGAGCGCCCAGCGGCAATAATGTTTCTTTTCTTGACAGGAAATTCAATTTATCAAAAAGCTCAAAAGAAGTGAACTTCGCGAGATAAAAAAATACAAAGATCATGATCAGAGCGGTTATCCAGACGAGCAGGCCGCCCATTGTCGGGGTGCCGGCCTTATGAGAATGCATCTTTGTGAACACCGGCGTTTCTCCGCTGTTTCTTATTTTCTTTCCAAGCCTGTATTTATAAAGGAAATTTGTCAGAAGCGGCGTCCAGGCGACAGTAAAAATAAAAGCCAGCGCGGTAAGGAATAGGATCCTGATGATGTAAAAATCCTGCATAGTGATTATGGGTAATGGCCGTCCGGCAACCCGTTATTTAAAATTGATTAGATATATAAGATACAAAGAAATCAACAAAGTGGCATTCACGATAAGCCCGGAACTGAGAAGGATATGAGAAATGAATTTATTGCGCCTGTAAAAACGGGCTGACAGCGCGAAATCAAGCAGATAGACAACCAAGCCCAAAAGCGGAATAATATAGACTTTTTTCACCTCTCCGATCAGGTTGGCGCCGAAATCAACATTATAATGCAGGAAAATTATAGATCCTTCGCTTGATTTCACGTTGATTGCATACGAACCGACCCAATTCAAAACTATCAGCAGCAGGGCCGCGCCGGAGTAGGCTTTCATATAGGCCTGGCCGGATAAATCCGAAAACAATTCATGGATTTTCTGGTAGCCGGTATAGAGAAAGTTATAAAATTTTGCTGAATCAAATGTCATTTTTTTAGAATACCTTTGATTTATTTTAACACATAAACGCAAAAAATAAAACAGATTGTATCAGTCCACAACATATTGGACAAGTGGCCGTTAGTTATTAAAAATTGCAC
>CAYHWE010000047.1:0-4022 GCA_964360445.1 uncultured Gammaproteobacteria bacterium
TTTTTGGAAGAAAATATTCACCCTGAACCTGAAACTTCCGGCAAATGTTTTCACGACAGTCAGCTCTCTTTTTTCATCCAGCCGTTTTTTCTCCTCATCGGTCAGGAAAGAATCTAATATTTTCATGACAAGCTCAGCCGAAACGATACTCTCCTGGCTCATCGCGGCAAGCTGGTCGTCAATCCTCATCACCGGGATGCTACCGACGGCAATGTGAAGATTAGAAGCGTTTTTCTTGGCCGCTTCCACCAGTATGCGGTTTAAAAAAATGGAGGGGATTTCCATATATCGATAAATTTAAGAATTTACTGCTCCAGGTTGAGCAATTTTTTAATTTTTTCCACCACTTCGGACGGCCTGAAATGAGCCTTGATCAGGAAATCGGCGGCTCCCAGGTTCATGGCGCGTTCGATCTCGTCTTTCTGGCTTAAATTAGTCAGGAGAATGACCGGAATCCTGCTCACCCTGTCATCGCTTTTCAATTTTTCCAGCACCTCGAAACCGTTCATCTTCGGCATCATTATATCCAATAAGATGATGTCCGGCACTTCCTTAATCGTTGTTTTCCACCCCTTCTCGCCGTCCTCAGCCAAAACAACGTCAAACCCTTCCAGCTCGAATTTGGATGCGTACATATTCAGCAGAAAAAGATCATCCTCGATAATCAGCAGCTTTATTTTTTTATCCATATATTTTCTGGGTTAAGATAAATCCCACCCTTAAATTAATCATAAATAACTCTCAACACCTCTTCCATGGTGGTGGACCCCAAAAGTACTTTTATCAGGCCGTCCTGCCTCAAGGTGATAAATTCCTGGCTGTCTTTGACATCATCCATCTTCATTATGCGTTTGCCATCAATGATTATATCCTTAAGCCGGTCGTTTATATCGATTACTTCGGCGATAGAGACTCTTCCGCTATAACCAAGATTGCCGCAACGGGCGCACCCTTTGCCTTTATAAAATTTCAGATTATTGATATCGAAATCCGGCAGTATTTTCCTGATGGTTTTTTCCGGTATCTGCCCTATTTCATTCCTTACGGTTTCCGCTGTTTCCGCCGGCAGTTCGGTTTCCGTCTTGCAATGCTCGCAAATTTTTCTCGCCAGCCTTTGAGCGACGATCGTATTCAGGGTTGAACCCAATAAAAACGGCTCGACTTTCATATCTACCAGCCTCGGGATCGCGCCGATAGCATCGTTCGTGTGCAGGGTAGACAAGACAAAATGTCCGGTAAGCCCGGCATGGATCGCCAGCTCCGCAGTTTCATTATCTCTGATTTCTCCGACCATTACTACGTTGGGGTCCTGACGCAAGAGCGTCCTTAATCCGGAGGCGAAAGTGAATCCGATTTCCGGACGGACCTGCGACTGATTTACCCCTTGGATAAAATACTCAACCGGATCTTCAAGCGTAGAAATATTGACGCCCTCCTTATTCATCCTGTTTATAATGGAGAATAAGGTGGTCGATTTACCGGAACCGGTCGGACCGGTAACAAGGAACATCCCTTCTGTTTTTTGGATATTCCTCTGGATGATCTCCAATCCGGGGCCGATGAATCCAAGTTCCTCTAACTCGGGAGCGCCCCTGGTCGTATCAAGAATCCTCATCACCACCTTTTCCTCATCCATCAAAGGCAATATCGAGACTCTGAAATCGACATTTTTCCCCTCTATATTCAATCTCAAACGTCCGTCCTGCGGAAGTCTTGTCTCATCCAATTTCAGGCTAGTCATGACCTTGATCCTGGCTACGATAGCGCTATGGATATTTTTCGGCAGCACCAGCGATGTTTTCAGGATGCCGTCTATGCGATAACGGACGCGCGTCTCTTTCTGCAGGGGCTCGATGTGGATATCGCTGGCCCTGCCTTCAACCGCGTGATAAATGATGACAGAAACAATTTTAGCGACCGGAGCGCTTTTTGTAATTTCCTCAAGCTGTCCCCCTTCTTCCTTCTTTCTCTTTTCAACTTCCTGCGCGTCTTCCGACTCTTTGGTCTTTAACGCCGATGTGATCTCTTCGGAAAGAGTCTTATACTGTTTGATGGCAGTATTGAAACTCAATTCGGAAATCAAATGGAATTCGGCGCGCAAACCGTCTTTTTTCGCCAAAAAATTTACCGCCTCGATAGCCTTGAAGTCATCATTGTCAACCAGTCCGATTTTTATTTTCTTTCCGGTCTTATTAAAGCAGACAATCTTATAATTTTCCGAAACTCCGACCGGAATCACATTCAAGACAGACGGATCTATTTTTTCTCCCAACAGATTCTTATACAGCAATCCGGCCGCCTTCGCCCGCAGCTTCACAAGATCTTCGACATCGATGATTTCCATCTCGGATAAAACGCTTTCCAGAGATATCCCTTTAGCCATCTGAGCTCGGACCTGTTTCAGCTGGTCCGGAGCTATTTTCGCGTTTTTGACCAATAAATTTAAAATTTCTTCTTGTTTGATCATATTATTCTTGGCTTGGCTCAAACGGATTCTTATTGCCGACGTTTTCCCGCTTCATATCGGTTTCAAAATTACTCTCTTTCAGAGCCTGGAATCTAGGGTTATCTAAAATTTTCATCGGGCCGTCTTTTTTGACGACCGGAACCTGGGTAACAGACAGCTCCGCCGGCGTTGTCAGGGCATCAGGACGCGGCTCTTCCTGCCCGACAGGATAAGTCTGTTTGCTGACTTTCATATTTTTCAGGATCAGAAAAGCGGTGGCGCCGATCATCGCGCCGATTACGATGAAGTAAATCATCAGCCTTTGTTTGTCTAATTTCTTTGGAACCAGCATATTATTTTATGTAATAGGTGACTATTTCCAGGGAAACAGTACGTCCCTCGGGAGAAAATTTCAAACTTATGATATCAAGCAATCTCAGATTCTTCTCCAACACGCTCAGGATATTTTTTAGATTCTGGTAATCCGTGCCGACTACATCCATAGAAATCCTGACTTTTCCGACTCCGCTTACCTTCTGCGCTTCCGCTTTCTGCGGATCCTCGATCTGCAAAGAAGTAAGGAGGAGCCCGTTCTGCGAAATCAGCGCTTCCAACTGAGTCAATAATTCGTCTTTCAAAGGCAGGTCGGGCAAAGCGGAGTTGATCTTTTTCACGTCGTCCTGATTAATGCTCTTATAAGTATTTCTCAGTTTGGTGATCTGGATCAATTTATCCTGTAACGCCGACTGCTCGGATTCCTTAGCCTCGATATCCTTCATTTTCATCCTGATCTCCTTATATTTCGGGCCGAGCAGAAAGAAGTATCCGGCGGCGACAATGATCATGACAACTAAAAACACTATTTTTTTAAAGTGGGCGACCAGGTAATTGATTTTTTGTTTTTGGATGATTTTTCCCTCCATTTAATTAGCAAATTGAGTGAATAATTTCGGATTTATGGAAATCTGCAGGTCAAAACTGACGTTCGGCTTATCCCCCGAACTGGCCTTGCCTCCTTTTACATTCACGCTTTCGACAAAATCATTTATTTTGAAAACTTTCAGCTGCTCTGATATGCTATTGAAACTCTTTGCGTTCGCCGAGAGGCTGTAGTTGCCGGCATTATCTCCATTGAATCCGCCGGAATAATATACATCCGGCATAGTATTGTCTTCAAGGAATTTAAAAAAGTTTGTCCAATAAATATGGTTTTCCAGAAGCTGGCTCAACAGTTTCACTTTTTTTTCCAGCGCGGAAAACTCCTGGACTTCTTTTTTCGCCTGTTCGATATTGTAATTCAGCTCAGCGATATTGTTTTCAGCGTTCGCGATCTGGATATTCACTTCTTTACCCCACAAAACAAGCCAGAAGTATGTTCCGGAAACGATAAAAACGGCAAAAAAAGCGAACAGGAACAAAGTTACGCTATTCCTATGCCAATCGATGAAATGCAGGACATTTTCACCTTTGATCAGGTTTGTCTCCAGGATATGCGAATCAACGAGCGTCTTGTCGTCCGCGGCCGGCTTCTTATCTTCTTTCACCTTTTTGTCCATTGCCGCCTCTTTTTCCCCGA
>CAYHWE010000048.1:0-2900 GCA_964360445.1 uncultured Gammaproteobacteria bacterium
AAAAAATCACTCCCTACAAACCGGGGGCGATTTTTGTTTTTGTTTTAAATCAGATAATAACCGATGATGCTGACCAGGAATCCGATCAATGATCCGGCTAGTATCTGCAATGGGGTATGGCCGATACGTTCCAACAGATGAGGGTAGCGCTCGTCCAAGACCCTGTCGTCTTTTAAATCCTCGACAAGGATATTCAGGATTTTGCCGTGTTCGCCAAGATATCTTCTTATGCCGATCGCGTCTCTGATCACGATGACGGCAAGAATAAGGCTGATTGCAAAAGAGGAAGAATCCAGCCCTTCGGCCAGGCCCGTGATGGTTGCGAGAGAAATGACTAAAGCGCTGTGGCCGGACGGCATTCCGGAGTAGGCGAGGATGTTTCGAAATTTGAATCTTTGATTATTTGACCGGATGAAAAATTTTATAACCTGCGCTATGAAGCCCGCCAAAATCGGCAGGAATATTATTTTATAATCCATAATTGATCATCTAAAGTTTATATAAGAAAATTATAGCATAAAAAGCGTATTAAATAAAAACAAAAAGCCCTTGACAATAGCTCTTGGTTTAACCTAAAATAGGGAGGTATTTAGCACTCTTCTTATAAAAGTGCTAATTAATCATTTTTCTCTGCCCCGCCTACGCGTTAAGCTGCGGCGAGGCAAGCCATAAACGCGAGGCGAGTAAATTAAATTATATGCAATTAAAACCATTGAATGATCATGTGATCGTAAAGCCGATCGTTGAAGATGAGGTTACCAAATCCGGCATAGTATTGCCTGAAACCATAAGCAAAGAAAAACCGGAAAAAGGAGAAGTCGTCGCTGTCGGTTCCGGCAGACTGCTGGATAACGGCCAAAGAGCGCCTATGAGCGTCAAGACCGGAGATAAAATCATTTTCAAAAAATACTCTCCGGATGAGATAAAGATTGATGGTCAAGATTTTTTAATTTTAAGTGAAGGCGATATTTTAGCAATATTGGAATAATAATTAATTTTTAACTTTGTAATTTTGTCTATATGTCTAAGCAAATTATTTATAATGAAGAAGCAAGAAGTTCTCTGAAAAGAGGAGTTGATAAATTGGCAAATGCGGTGAAAGTCACCTTGGGACCGAAGGGAAGGAATGTTGTTCTAGATAAGGGGTATGGCGCGCCGGTGATCACCAAAGACGGAGTTTCTGTTGCCAAAGAAATTGAGCTTGAAGATAAGTTTGAAAATGTTGGCGCGGAGATAATCAAAGAAGTCGCTTCAAAAACAAACGATATCGCCGGAGACGGGACAACAACCGCCACTGTCTTGGCGCAGGCGATGATCACGGAGGGGTTGAAGCTTGTTTCAGCCGGAATCAATCCGATCGGGATCAAGCAGGATATGGAAAAGAAGACGCAGGAAATCGTTGAAAAATTGAAAAAGATGAGCAAGGCGGTTTCTACGAAAGAGGAAATCGCGCAGGTCGCGTCAATCAGCGCCAATGACAAGGAAATCGGAAATATCATCGCCGAGGCCATGGATTCAGTCGGCAAAGATGGCGTCATCACGGTTGAAGAAGGACAGTCATTCGGAGTGGAAAAAGAAATCGTGGAAGGCATGCAATTTGATAAAGGCTATGTCGCTCCTTATATGGTTACCAATCCGGAGACGATGAAAGCTGAATTAGACGATCCGTATATCCTGATTACGGATAAAAAGATCTCTTCTGTCCAGGAAGTGATCCAGCTTCTGGAGAAACTGGCCCAGTCCGGAAAAAGAGAATTGGTTATCATCGCTGAAGAAATCGAGGGAGATGCCTTGACTACATTTGTTGTAAATAAATTAAGAGGGACTTTCAGCGTTTTAGGGATAAAGGCGCCGGGCTTCGGCGACAGAAGAAAAGCGATGCTCGAAGATATCGCTATCGTAACCGGCGGCAAGCTGATTTCGGAAGAAGTCGGCCTTAAACTGGAAAATGTCGGATTGGAAGATCTTGGTCGCGCTCGCAAAGTCATTTCTGCCAAGGAAAGCACGACAATCATCGAAGGCAAGGGCGAGCAGAAAAAAATCCAGGAAAGGGTCGGCCAGATCAGGAAAGAAAAAGATATGAGCGATTCTGATTATGACAAGGAAAAACTTCAGGAACGTCTGGCTAAACTGGCCGGAGGCGTGGCTGTGATCAAAGTCGGTGCCGCGACTGAAGCTGAAATGAAGGAAAAGAAAGACAGGATCGAAGACGCTTTGAACGCCACTCGCGCCGCGGTTGAAGAAGGTTTTGTTCCGGGCGGCGGATTGGCCTTAGCTTTGGCCAGCAACGCTTTTGAGGAGTTGACTGATAAGAAGAGTGATACTCCGGGCGCGAAAATCATCGATTCGGCAATCCTGGAACCAATCAGGCAGATCGCGTATAATGCCGGCAAAGACGGATCCCTGATACTCTATAACATAATTGCGGAGCATAAAAAGGGAAACAGTAATTTAGGTTATAATGCGGCAAATGATAAATTCGAAGATATGTTCGAGGCCGGCATAATCGATCCGACTAAAGTTGTCCGTTCCGCCCTGGAGCACTCAGTAAGCGCTGCCAGCATGTTCCTGACTACAGAAGCGGTAATAACCGAAAAGCCGGAAAAGAAAGATGACCATGGACATGGGCACGGAATGCCGGGAATGAATCCGGGAATGATGATGTAAAAAAACAGATAAAATACAAAAAAAGCGGGAAAAAATTTGCCCGCTTTTTTTGTATTTTAAATATGCTATAATAGAAATAAGTATGATCAGGAGAATCAACGCGAGATTAAACAAAAAACATAAGGTATTGATACTTTTCGGATTTATTTTATTTTCCTCCGGTTTTTTGTCGTATTTTAAATTCAAAGCCCAAGCCGCAACCGAATCAGTCTCTATTATCCGCCAGGATTGCG
>CAYHWE010000049.1:0-2435 GCA_964360445.1 uncultured Gammaproteobacteria bacterium
TCGATATCAATGAGACGGAGTTCGGGGGGTATGTTTTGGGGGAGAGGGTGGAATAGGAAAATCCCCGCTAATTAAAAAAACAGGAGGAATAAAATTTATGAAAATAAATATCGTAAAGAAAATAGAGGATAAAATAATTTTTTGCTCTTTAGGTTTTGTGTTTTTTCTGATTCCGTTATTCTTTACGGGGTTGACGACAAAAGGGATTATTTTTGAAAAAGTTATTTTGTTTTATTTTTTGACATTGATCGGAATATCGGCCTGGCTGATAAAGGGGGTGATTGATGGAAAATTGTCTTTCAGAAAAACGCCGCTGGATCTTCCGATTTTAGGCTCTTTGATCTTTTTTATTTTTTCAACCGTTTTGTCGGTGGGGCGGAAGGACAGCCTGATCGGATCGTATGGTAATTTCGGCAAAGGATTTTTGGCCTTTATATTTTTTGCCTTGTTCTATTATCTTCTGATAAATAATATCGATAAAGACAAGATTAAGAGATTATTTTTTATTTTCATCGCTTCGGGAAGCGCGTTGGCTGCCTATTCATTCTTTCAGCTGCTCGGAATTTTTATCGCGCCCCTTGGGTTTACCCGATCAATCAGTTTCAATCCCTTGGGATCGCCGAGCGCTTTAGCTGTATTCTTGAGCATATTCCTGCCTTTCGTGGCGGTTGCCGCCATCCAGTTGGAAAAACTGCTGCCGGATTTCAGACAAAGATGCAGGATGGGGATAAGGATTTTTCTAGGGATAATTACGGTTCTGACCTTGTTCAGCCTGTTAGCCCTGAAGGCTTTTGTTTTTTGGCCGTTGGCTGTAATCGGTCCGGTTGCGATCCTGTTTTTCTTATCAATGAGAATAGTTAAGGCGTCAGTTTTGGGATTTTCCACGGTCGTAGGGGTATTTTTAGTCTTAGTCGCTTTTTCCGCTTTGGGAAGATTTAATCTGATGGAATTTGATTTTCCGGCGGAAATCAATCTGTCCCGCGGAACCTCCTGGGAAATAACGAAGAACGCCTTGAAAGAAAATCCTATTTTCGGATCCGGGCCATCCACTTTCTATTACAATTTTTCAAAATTCAAAAGCGCCGACCTGAATTATTCTCCTTTGTGGAAAGCGAGATTTGACAATGCCGCTGGCATTTTCGAAATCTTATCAGATACGGGCCTCGGAGGAGCTTTGCTTCTGCTTGTTATCGCGCTTACTTTCTTATCATCTTCTTTCGTGTCTTTGATGAGGGGGGAGGAAAGCCGTGAAAAAATTATCGTTTTGGCATTGTTTTCAGGTATAGCGCCTTTCCTGATTTCCGCCATACTGTTTCCATTCAACATAGCCCTGACATTGATCTTAGTCGCCATCTCTTCATTGCTTATGGGCGCGGCCATGGAAATATTGTCTGATGACGATAAGACATTCAGCCTGAGCCTGAGACCGTCGCCTAAATATACATTGGCTTTTGCGGCGGTGCTGCTTTCAATCGGCGCCGGAATAATATTTTTATTCATTGCCGGGACTAAAGTGTTGGCGGCTGATCTTTATATAAGAAAAGCTGTCTTGGAAAAAGATCCGGGCAAAAGAATGGATTTTCTTAAAAAGTCAGCGACCCTATCTCCTTATGAGGAGTTTTATCATTTTGAATTGGCAGGCGCTTATCTGTCGTCGGTAAGCAGAGAAGATATTTCCAGAGATGACGCGATAAAAAATTTAGCGCTGGCCGTTGAAAGCGGAAAAAGAGGATTGGCTCTTTCTCCCAACAGCGCAGGCTACAACGAGACTATGGCTTTGATTTATGAAAATATTTCTTATGTGAAGGGTGATTTTGAGCCGGCTGAAAATCTTTACAAAAAAGAATTGGAGCTCGAACCGAATAATCCTTTTCCATATTTGCGTCTGGCGTTGTTTGATATTGCCAGAGCGGGCAAGGAAGAAGGGGGGCGGGAAAAATATATCAAAGAGGCGATCAAGAAGTTTGACGAGGCTTTAACAAGAAAGAATGATCTAGGAGAGGCTTATTATGGCAAGGCCATCGCTTATCAGGGCCTGGATGATCCGGACGGAGCGATCGGCGAGCTTAAAAAGGCCTTGTCTGTTTCCGGAGGAGAAAACAGGCTGCTTTATAAATTCGAATTGGGGATGCTGTATCTGAAGAAAGGCAAGGCCGGCCAAAATGCGTCGGTTAGCGGAAAAAAGGGGAAACAGAAGTTGACTTATATGAGGAATGAAGATATAAATATGGCAGAGCTGATTTTTAAAGAAATAATATCTGAAAAACCGGATAGCGGAGATTCTTACTATAATCTAGCTGCGCTTTACAGGGATTTAGGGGAGACTGAAAAATCTAAAGAAACAGTCAATGCGTTATTGGATATCCTGAATGACGGCGCGGAAAAAGAATTCGTTAAAAATGAGTTTGAAGGATCATATTAAGAATAAAGGGAGG
>CAYHWE010000050.1:0-2259 GCA_964360445.1 uncultured Gammaproteobacteria bacterium
ACAGAGCTGCAGGCTTTTTAAATATTTCAAGTTCCGTTCAATGCTTCCGGGAACAGACAGCCTGAGATACAGCAAATTGGCTGAACGCAATCTGCGCAAAGACGGGCCGATGGTCAAAATCAAGGATGATCCGCGCATTACCCGCGTCGGCAGATTGATCAGGCGCTGGAGTATAGATGAACTGCCGGAATTCATCCTGGTGCTGAAAGGCGATATGAGTCTTGTCGGACCGAGGCCGCATTTACCGGAAGAGGTTGCAAAATATGAAAGTAGGCACAAGAAAGTATTGACTATCAAACCGGGGATAACAGGTATGGCCCAGATTTCAGGAAGAAGCGACCTGAGTTTTGAGGACGAGGTTAAACTAGATACTTATTATATTGAAAATTGGTCGCTTTTATTGGATTTATCTATTTTATTAAGAACGCCTTTTGCGGTTTTAAAAGGAAGAAAGGCCGAATAGCATAAAATTGAAAATTTACATTTTAAATTATTTATGAAAGTTGCTTTAATCCACGATCATCTTTCTCAGGACGGAGGGGCGGAAAAAGTCTTAAAAGTATTGGCTGATATGTTTCCGAACGCTCCTATCTATACCTTGCTTTACGAAAAGAAGAATGCGGATAAATATTATAAAGGGCGCAAGATTGAAACATCCATAATCCAAAAATTGCCAGGCGGCGTCAGGTTCTATCAATGGTATATGCCTTTTATGCCGATGGCGGTTGAGTTTTTCGACCTTACTCCGTTCGATGTCGTCATTTCGGACACGAGCTCGTTCGCCAAGGGCGTCATCACTTCGACAAAGACTTTGCATATCTGCTATTGCCATACGCCGACAAGATATTTATGGAGCGATACCCATCAATATTTAAAAGAACTCAGGTATAACAAGTATATCAAAAAAATCATTTCATTGATTATGAATTATGTAAGGATGTGGGATAGGCTAGCGGCAGACAGAGTGGATGTTTTTATAGCGAATTCAAATTTTATCGCGAAGAGGATCGGCAAATATTATAAGCGCGAGGCAAAAATTATTTTTCCTCCCGTTGATGTCGATAATTTCAGGGTAGCTGATGCTGTTGAGGATTATTTTTTGATCGGCGGCAGATTAGCGCCTTATAAACGGGTTGATATTGTAGTTGAGACCTTTAATCAGTTACGAATCAGGAATTACGAATCAGGAATTACGAATAAGAGCATTAGGCCTAAGTTAAAAATTTTTGGCGATGGAGTGGATATGGAGCGCCTTAAGAAGTTGGCTGAAGGTAACCCTGATATAGAATTTTTGGGCCGTGTTGACGACAAAGAGAAGGCTGAACTTTATAGCAAATGCATCGCCTTCATCAATCCTCAGGAGGAGGATTTTGGCATTACGGTTGTTGAGGCTATGGCTGCCGGACGCCCGGTAATCGCCTATAAGAGCGGGGGCGCGATGGAAACTGTTATTGAGGGTGTAACCGGAAGATTCTTTAGTAATCAGACTGCGGAAGATCTGACCGAGGTTGTAAAAAACTTTGATCTCGGACAGTTCAAGCCGGAAGAGATAAGAAAACATGCTGAACGATTTTCGACAGCAAAATTCAAGAAAGAAATAAAAGAATTCATTGAAGAAGAATATAGAAAATTTAATTCTTAATCGATATGAAGATCGGTATAGACATAAGGACATTGATGGATGCGCAGTATAGCGGAGTGTCGGAATATACCCTGAATCTGATCCAAAATATCTTAAAGCTGGACTCAAAAAATGATTACCGGCTTTTTTATAATTCGGCGCGCGATATCGGCAATCGTATGCCTGAATTTGATTATCCCAACGCTGAAGTGGTCAAATTCAATTATCCCAATAAGATTTTGAATTATATAGGTTTTAAATTATTGGATTTGCCGAAAATTGATAAATTGCTGGATGTGGATATATTCTTTATGCCGCACATGAATTTTATCGCATTTTCAGGAAAGGCAAAAAGCATCTTGACGATACATGATTTGTCCTTTTTGCGATATGGGGGTTTTTTTTCTTTGCGCAAGAATTTCTGGCATCGGATGCTCAATGTTGGGAAAATGGTAAAGCAGGCGGACAGGATCGTGGCAATCAGCGAGAGCACGAAAAATGATATCATTGAATTATGCGGGGCCGCTCCTGATAAAATAAAAGTTATTCATTCCGGAGTCGGAAAAGAATTCAGGGTTATCGATAAGGATGATGACCGAATGCCGGAAATAAAGGATAAATATGGATTGCCTGATAAA
>CAYHWE010000051.1:0-2117 GCA_964360445.1 uncultured Gammaproteobacteria bacterium
AAAAATCGCCCCCGGTTTGTAGGGAGTGATTTTTTATTTCTATTTTTATACCAACGACCTTCCCGTCATTTCTTCCGGTTTCTCCAGCCCCATTATCTTTATGACTGTCGGCGCGACATCAGACAGGATACCCTGAGGCTGCACCAAACTCAGGTCGCCGCCAGGAACATCCGAACCCATATTGCGGCCCTCGAACTGTTCGCCGATCACTATGAACGGCACGGGATTAGTCGAGTGTTCTTTATCGATCGTGCCGGTCTGCACATTAAAAACATTTTCAGCATTGCCATGATCGGCAGTTATCAGGATAACTCCTTTTTTACCTAGAACTGTCTTTACTATTTTTCCTATGCATTTATCAAGCACTTCGACCGCTTTGATCGACGCCTGGATATTGCCGGTATGCCCGACCATATCGGCATTGGCGAAATTGACAAGGATAAAATCATATTTATTGCCATTGACTTCCTTGATGATCTTGTCCGTCAGTTCCTGCGCCGACATTTCCGGCTTCATGTCATAACTCGGCACCTGCGGAGACGGGATCAATTCGTGGATTTCGCCTTCGGATTTAGTTTCCCGGCCGCCGTTGAAAAAATAAGTGACATGAGCGTATTTTTCCGTCTCCGCGATCCTGAGCTGCTTAAGTCCCGCTCTGGATATGATTTCTCCCAAAGAATCTTTTATCTCATCCGGCTTAAAAACGATATCGACCGGCAGATCTTTTTCATATTCGGTAAAACAGGCGAACATCAGATTTTTCAGATATTTTCTCGGAAATTTATCAAAACCGGGCAGGGCGAAAGCCTTTGTCATCTGCCTGGCCCTGTCAGAACGGTAATTGAAGAATATTACGGCATCATTTTCTGATACCAGCGCGACAGGCTTATTGTCTTTCATAATGACTGTCGGCACGAATTCTTCATCATAAATCTTTTTCTCATAACTCTCTTCTACGGCTTTTACCGGGTCTTCCGCTTTATTGCCGGATCCTTCAGCCATGGCATCGTAAGATTTAGCTATCCTGTCCCAATGGTTATCGCGGTCCATGGCGTAAAAACGTCCGGAAATCGTCGCGATTTTTCCTATCCCGTATTCATTAAAAAAACGCTCTATATATTTTATGAATCCGGAGCCGCTGTTGTATTGCGTGTCCCTTCCGTCCAGGATCGCGTGCACATATACCTCCTTGATCTCATTATCCCTGGCAAACACCAACAATGCCTGCAAGTGCTCGATGGAGGAATGCACGCAGCCGTTGGACAGCAATCCGACCAGATGCAGTTCGGATTTATTTTTCTTGACATGCTCGGCGGCTTTTAAAAGAGTTTCATTCTTGTAAAAACTGTTGTCGCTTATCGCTTTGTTTATTTTCGGCAGATCCTGATACAGAATCCTTCCCAGGCCGAGATTGATATGTCCGACTTCGCTGTTGCCGGCTTCTCCCCATGGCAGACCGACAGCTTCGCCGGAAGCCATCAGCGTCATAGACGGATATTTCCCTATCAATTCTTTTATGACCGGAGTGTTCGCCTGGCTTATGGCATTGCCGCTATACGGCTGGGTAACGCCCCAGCCATCGAGCACGATCAGGACCACAGGGCTCGGTTTATTTGAATCTTGTTTATTTGGCATAGTTGTATCGCTTAATCTTACCTTAAAAATACTTATCCTCCAAATATTTTATCTGACTAAATTTTCGCCTTTCATTTTTTTCGGCTTTCTTATATTTAAAAGATCCAAGATTGTCGGAGCTATGTCGCCGAGCGATCCTTCTCCCAATTTGATCTTATTTTTCAATCCATCATTAACAATGATGAACGGAACAAGATTGGTTGAATGTTCGGTGTCGATCTCGCCGGTTTCCAGATTGACCATCTCTTCCACATTGCCATGATCCGCAGTTATGATCACCGTCCCGCCTTCTTTCCTGTACGTTTCCACGATCTCACCGAGATATCTGTCAACCGCTTCGCAGCATTTTATTCCCGCGGCAAGATCTCCGGTATGTCCGATCATATCAGGAGCGGCGAAATTCAAAACAGTAAAATCATACTTTTTTCCGCGCGCGTTCCTGACCGCTTCTTCCGCCAATTCCCTCGAGCTCATTTCCGGAG
>CAYHWE010000052.1:0-1511 GCA_964360445.1 uncultured Gammaproteobacteria bacterium
CCTCGGTCCTGCTTAAAAATTTGAATCCGGCAAAAACGGATGCCGCCAGGATGATCAGGACCCACCAGAAACTTTGGAAAAAATCAGAAGTGCCGATGAGCAATCTGGTCGCGAAAGGCAATTCCGCCCCTGTTTCAGTAAGGATGTTCGTTAATTTCGGCACGACGAATATCATCATCGCCGCTCCGACCACGCTCAGGCCGAAAAGGACGAAAATAGGATAAATCATAGCGCCTTTTATCTTGCTCATCATATCATAATCTTTCTCTGATTCATCGGCCAGATAATTCAAAGACTCCTCGAGCCTGCCGGATGTCTCTCCGGCCTTGATTACGCTGATATAAAAATGGGAAAATACTTTCGGTCTTTTGGACAGGGAATCGGAAAGCCTTGAGCCGCTGTCGACCTCATCCGCTATTTCGGAAATGACCATCTTCAGTTTAAGATTATCCGTCTGGTCTACCAATATGCGCAAAGACTGGACCATGGCGACATTGGCCGAAATCATAACCGCGAATTGACGGGAAAAAATTACAAGATCCTTCGGTTTGATCCTGCTGAAGATATCGATCTGCTTCATGCGTCCCTCTTCTTCTTTTTTGATCGTAATTACCGCGAATCCCTTTTCTTGCAAAAGTTCGGCGGCAACATCGATATCGATGGCCTCAACCAGGCCGCTGACGCTTTCTTTGTCCGTATTTATCGCTTTGTATTTGAAAATAGGCATTTTATTTTAAGTTAATTGGATCCTAAAACTCTCTTTTATTTCACCTGCCCGGCCAAGCTCTTCCAAGCTTTTTTCCATGCTTATCATCCCTTCTTTTCTTGATGTCTGCAGGATGCTTTCAACCTGGTAGATCCTCCCCTCGCGAATCAAGGACTTAACAGCCGAATTGACTAATAATATTTCCCTGGCCAAAACCATGCCGCCGCCGACGCGCGGAACCAGTTTCTGCACGATCACCCCGACCAGGATGTCGGCCAGGCTGTAACGGGCCGCCTCCAAAGACATGGAGCTTTTCAGGGAATTGATGATTTTTTCCAAAACCCTTACCGAGCTGTCCGCGTTGACCTCGAATACGACAAAAGCATTTCCGGAAGCGAGATTCAGGATGTCCGGCACGACCTGATCAAAATCTTTTTTCGCTTCCCCGATATATACGACATCAACATCTTCTTTCAGGCAATAATCGATTCCGTCCAGAATCGTATTCACATCTTTGCCGATCTGCCTTTGTTCGACTATGCTTTTCTTGCTGACGAACAGATATTCGATCGGATCTTCCAAGGTTATCACTCTCTTATTCGTATTCTTGTTCATCTCTTCAATGATGGCTGTCGCAGTTGTCGTTTTTCCTGATAGCTGCGGGCCGGCAACGATAAACAGGCCCGAATTCAGTTTGCCCAGATCGTTGATCACCGGCGGCAATTTCAAATCAGCGATATTCTTGGCGTTAAGAGGAATATTGTTGAAAGACAGGGACGGCAGGTCTTTTTGGAAGAAAATATTC